>NZ_JAPWCA010000009.1:0-72500 GCF_041433725.1 Gemella sp. 27098_8_155 | reverse complement strand
CTTAATTCGTTTAGTTTTCAATGTTCAAATCGTTGTGATTAACAACTTTTATATTTTAACATTTTTAAAATTCTTTGTCAAGTCTTTTTTAAAACTTTTTTTAAAAATGTTTTTTCGTCTTCATCAGAAGACTTAACTATTTTATCATTTCTTCGAATGTTTGTCAAGAAGTTTTTTTAAAACTTTTTAACCGTTTACTTCGTTGAAATAATTGGTGTTGTCTCTCTTCAAGACTTTTATAAGTTTATCATTTCTTTTTTATTTTGTCAAGAACTTTTTTATATTTTCTTAACATTTAATTATTAGAAATCTTATATTGTTCGTCTTCTTCTTGAGAAGACTTTTACTATTCTATCATCAACTTTATTACTTGTCAACACTATTTTCATATTTTTTCATTTTTATTTCAATTATTTCTTTCTATTTACTATTTACAATCAATTTCTATTGAGATATTATATAAGTATACAGTATAAGGAGGAGATTTTATGATTATTTTTAAAGAACCTAAAGATGTTACATTTGAACAAATATTAGATTACAAAGAAGAATTTGTTCTTAATAACGAAATCATTCAAGGTGCAGCTAATATGACTACTTTATCTATCCCTGAATGGGTAAAATTTGTAGAAAATACTAAGTATAAAGAAACAGTCACTCCGGGATTTGTTACTGCTCATACTTTCTTTGCACTAGATAATGACAAAATTGTAGGTATTATTAACGGTAGACATGAACTTAATGATTATCTATTAAACTTCGGCGGCCATATAGGTTATAGTGTTAGAAAATCTGAGCGTAGAAAAGGTTATGGTAAGAAAATGCTAAACTACATTTCTGAATTTTTGTTTTCACTTGGTCTAGATAAAATTTTAATTACTTGTGATAAAAAGAATATTGCCTCTAAACGTACTATAGAATCATGTGGTGGTATTTTAGAAAACGAGGTAATAGAAGAATCTAGAATAACACTAAGATATTGGATATATAAAAAATAAGGTTAGGTTGGAATTTAATCCAACTTAACCTTTTATTTCATCTCAACCACAGTAGCTCCCATACCGCCTTCGTTTTGCCCTCCAGTTCTATAGCTAGCTACATATCTATTATTTTTAAGATATTCTCCGATATTTTTACGCAGGATACCAGAACCTAAACCATGAATAATAGTAAATGTATCATACCCTTGAAGTATTACTTTATCCATATAGTTTTCTATTTCCCTTATAGCTTCTTCTGTATTTAAACCTATTACATTAATATCGATACCTACTTTTTTACTACTTACATTGCTTGTACTAACATATCTAGTAGCTACTTCGGGCTCACTATCTATTTTCCTTACTTCTTTTTTCTTAATATTTAATTTCATAGCTCCCATTTTTATCTGTAGGGTATTACCAGAAATTTCTAAAACTGTTGCTCTTTGATTATAACTTAGTACCAGTACATCATCTCCAACTTTAATCTCACTACTAGCAAACTTAGGTTGGTTTTCTAATTTTCTTTGTAATCTTATATTATTCTTACTCTTGTCCATAGAATGAAGCAATTCATTAACTTCATGTTGTTTTAAAGAGGTATTATCCTTAAACTCTTTATAAATTTCAAGCATTTCTTCTTTTTTCTCTTCGATCTCTCTATTAAGTTCTATACTTAAATCATTATATAAACTTTCTTTATATTCTTCATATTTCTGTAGATTAGTATCAAGAGTTTGTTTTACCTCATCTATTTCATCTAATGTTCTATTTATATACTCTAATTTATAATCATATTCTCTAATACTTTCAGAAAGTTTATCGATAAATAAATTATTTTCTTTTGTATTTACTTCTAATAACGAACTAGCCTCATCTATAATTGATTGTTCTAAACCTAATTTTGCAGATATATTTATTGCATTTGATTTACCTGGTAAACCTATAATAAATCTATATGTTGGTTTCAGTTTTTCAAAATCAAATTCCATAGATGAGTTTTTATAATAATCCGACTCAAAACAATAATTCTTAATTTCAGGATAGTGTGTTGTACATAACATAGTAGCATTTAGATTTTTGAATTTTTCTAGTAGTGCAATAGAAAGAACTGCTCCTTCACTTGGATCTGTTCCTGAACACAATTCATCAAGTAATATTAGACTCTTATTATTTGTTCTATTTAATATGTTAATAATATTAGTCATATGAGAAGAAAAAGTAGATAAGTTATTCTCAATAGACTGTTCATCACCTACATCTACAAATACATCTTCAAAAAATCCGACTGTTGATTCCTCTAATGCTGGAATATAAAATCCTAGATGTGATAAGTACACACATAATCCAACTGTTTTTAAAATTACAGTCTTACCACCAGTATTAGGACCAGTTATTATTAGTGAATTTCCTTTATTGTCTAGAATAACATCATTTTTCACAACTACGTCTTTATCAATTAAAGGATTATATGCTCTCTTTAGATTAAGCTCTTGTGAATTTACTATATTTTGTTTATTAAAGCCATTTCTAGCACAGAAATTCATTTTTGAGAATATAAACTCTATTTGTGAAAAATTCCAAAGAGAATTTAGAAGTTCATCTGCTTTTTCTTTAACTACTTCAGATGCTTCTTTTAGTATTCTAAGAATCTCTTCTTTTTCCTTACGTTTTAAAATTCCTATTTCATTATTAATCTCTACATTTTCTTTTGGTTCAACGTAAAATGTATTTCCTGAGGCACTCTCATCATGAATAATTCCACCAAAGTCATTTTTATATTCGGGTTTTACTAAGATTACATCACGATCATTTCTCTTTGTTACAATTGCTTCAGTTAATTTTTTTACATTTGAACGAAGAATATTCTTTAGTATTTGATCACTCTTATTTTTTAACTTAGAAATATTTACTTTTATATTTTTTAATTCAAGTGATGCATCTGGTCTTATATAACCGTCCTCATCTATTATTCTATCTAGATATCTTTCAAGATCACTAAAATCATCTAGTTTAACTACATACTTTGTTAAACTTGGATAGTTAGCATGTTCTTGTAATTTGATATTTTCAAATCTTCTTGAGAATCTATCATAAGTTATAATGTTTCTTAATATATAGAAGAGTTCCTTTTCCGAAAGCACACTATCAATTTTAGCTTTCTTAACACTAGCGTTATAATCAAATATTTTTAATTTGAATTCGTTTGGGTATTTTCTAAGCAAATCATATCCCTCTTCATTCTCCTTATGTACTTCTACTAACTTATCATAATTTGTTATATATTCTAAATTTTTTATTTTTTCATAAGATAACTCTGAGAAACAATATTTCTCTACATCTTTTAAAACTAAGTCTAAATTAATTTTCTTTTGAGTAATTTTATTCAATCTAATCTCACTCCTTCAATCTATATTTACATGCTTTATCTTTTTATAACACAAACTATTATACACTAAATAAAAGTATTAAACAATTTCTTTTGATTAAAATTATCTTCTTACTCGCTAATAGAAAAAAATTCGGAGCACCTCTGGAACTCCAAATCTAATTTTATTTATTAAAGAATAAACTAATAAACTGTTTTGATAATACTGGTGTATTTTGAATTATATAATCTGGTAATGTTGAATCTTTAAATATCGCTATCTTCCAATCTGGAGCAGGCAATACCGTTACAAGGTAAAGTACTACAAACACAATTAAGTAAATCTCCACGAATCCTAGTATAGCACCAAGATATCTATCAGTTGTTTTTATTAATGGTAATTTTCTAATAACGCCCAATGTTTGAGCTAGAATTTGTATTATTAATCGAATAACAATAAATAATACGATAAATGATACTATACGATAGTATGCTGTTGGAATATTAAGTCCTTTATATATTCCCTCAAGCCCTTCTGTAACATCTGTTGGAATGGGAATCATACTTGTAAATAAATATGCCAATCTTGAACTAAATAACATTGATACTGCATAACCAATTACTATTGTACCTAAATAAAATATTTGCATGATTAGTCCACGCTTGTACCCTAAATATGCACCAGCAAGTAATAATAATGCAATAATTACATCAACCATTATATCTCCTTTCAAATCATTAAATATTTTTTATGATTATAATTAATATATAAGTATTTTACTCTATCAACTTTAAAGTAGCATTAATCTATTTTAGACTAATGCTACTTTTTTATAAAGTTTAAATTATTATTCTACTCCGATAATGTATGGATATACCGGTTGCCCTGATTCTATAAGTTCTACTTCTACGTCAGGATATTTTTCTTCTATTAATTGTTCTAAGAAATCAGTATATTCTTCTGTACTCTCTTCACCTAAGTAAAGAGTTACAATTTCTTTATCTTCATCAATAGATTTTTCTAATAATTCTTCTAAAACTGTATTCAGAGATAAGTTAGAAACTACTATTTTTCCATCTTTAATTCCCATGAATTCATCTTTTTTAATTTCAACACCTTCGATGTTAGTATCACGAACAGCGTGTGTTACTTCTAGAGTACTTACTGTTGATAATACTTCTTGCATATTAGCAAAGTTTTCATCAGCTGAAGCTTGAGGATTAAATACCATAACTGCAGCTAAACCTTGAGGAGCTGTTTTACTTTCAATAACAAAAACATTTTCCTCAGCTAACTCAGCAGCTTGTTTTGCTGCAAGTTGGATATTTTTATTATTAGGGAAGATAAAAATGTTCTTAGCGTTAACTTCTTTAATAGCTTTCATAATATCTTCAGTAGATGGGTTCATTGTTTGTCCACCTTCTACGATATAATCAACTCCCATTGAAGTTAATACTTTACTTAATCCAGCTCCCATAGATATAGAAATCATTGCTTGTTCTTTAAGTTCTTTTGGAGTAGTCGCTTGTTTAGCTTCTTGTTTTCTTAGAACCTCACGGTGCTGTTCTCTCATATTATCAGATTTTATTTTGATAAGTTCTCCATATTGTTGACCATAATTGAATACATCCCCTGGAGTTTCTGTGTGAACATGAATTTTCACATACTCACTATCTGAAATTACTAGAAGAGAATCTCCAAATTTACTCATATCTTCACGGAATTTATCTTCGTTAAAATCTTTTTTCTCTTTATCAAGACGAACTGTGAACTCAGTACAGAATCCATATACTATATCTTCTGGGCTCATGAAGTCCATATCATGATCATCTTCAAATTGCATATCAACAACATTAGTCTCTACAGATTCTAATCCTTCAATTTTTTCACCTTTAAGCGCTGCAACGAAACCTTGATATACGCAAACAAGTCCTTGACCTCCTGAGTCTACTACACCAACTTCTTTTAGAATTGGTAATAAATCTGGAGTTCTTTTTAGTGAAGCTTGAGCTTCAGCGTAAATAGCTTCCATTACTTCAACTACAGAATCACTATTTTCCGCTGCTTTAAGTCCAGCTTCAGCAGCTTCACGAGCTACTGTTAAAATAGTTCCTTCTACTGGCTTAATAATTGCTTTATAAGCAATACTTACACCATTTTGGATAGCTTCGGCAAACTCTTTAGCATTAACTTCTTTTTTATCAGCTATGTGCTGAGACATTCCTCTAAATAATTGAGAAAGGATAACACCTGAGTTTCCACGTGCTCCCATTAATAATCCTTTAGAAAAAGATTTACCTAATTCACCGATGTTTTCAACAACATTTGCAGCTGTTTCTTTAGCACCTGATGACATTGAAAGGTTCATATTTGTTCCTGTATCACCATCTGGTACAGGGAAAACATTTAATGAGTTTATTTTTTCTGCATTTTTAGCTAAGTTTTTTGATCCTAAATCAATCATTTCAGCTAAAACGAGTCCGTTAATTTTCTCCACTATCTTTCCTCCTATTTATTTACCTTGATGCCTTGAATATAAATGTTGATTTCATCAACTTTGACACCTAAAGTTTTTTCAATTTGATATTTTACTGAAGATTGAACATTGTTAGCTATTTCTGAAATTTTTGTACCATACATAACTATGATATATAAATCAATTACAAGTTTCTCTTCATCTTTTTTTACTACTATTCCTTTTGCGTAATTTTCTTTACGTAAAATTTCTGTAATTCCATCTTTAACTTGATTTTTACTAGCCATTCCTATGATTCCGTAACAACTTACAGCTGCACCACCTGCAACCGATGCTATTACATCATCACTAATAGAAACATGACCATATTCATTATTAATTTCTAATGACATATCTTTTCCTCCTATTTTAAAAATAGTCAACTGAACATACGAACTATTATACCTTTTTTAACAAAAAAATACAAGTAAAACATTGATAATTCTTTACTTAGAGCCTTTTAGCATCTCTTTTATATTGCTAATATTGTTTATTATTATTAATAAATTCCTTAGAATGAATCATTAATGTAATGACATCACACACTGGTGTAGGAATATTATGAATTTTTCCAAGTCTTGAAATTTCACCATTAAGATAATCTATTTCTGTCAAACGACCATTCTTCATATCTTGATATAAAGATGGATAATGCGCTCCTGCAGTCTTTAATGAAAAACAATTTTTTATATTATTTTCGATTACATCTTGCTTAATATCAATCCCTTCAGCTTTACCTACTGCTGTAATTTCATTTAGAACCGCCCTTGTTAATTCTAAATTCTTATCATAGCTTCCATATTGATTAATATTACAATCAATAAGCGTACAAAATGTATTAAGCACACAGTTTAGCCCTGCTTTATGCCATATTGATTGATATGTATCTGCCGAATATCTAATATTTAAACCTGCCCCATTTAATCTATCTACAAGTTTCAAAGTTTCATCTAAGTTAATCTCTTTAACTTGTTTTAACTCTATTTTTCCCGTTCCATGCGCATTTAATACACCTGGACCTCCTAGCCCACTAGTCCACACCGTTACACCAATAAGAATGTTCTCTTCTTTTATATAATCTTTTAAAGTCTCAACGTGACCTAAACCATTTAAAATACAAATGATTTTAGTATCTTCATGAAATAAATGTTTAACTTTTTCTAGCATAGCTCTTAATTGCATAGATTTGGTTGCAACAAAAACTACATCATATTTTCCTCTGACTTGATCAGGATGATATGTCGGTATATAATAATTACCCAAATCTACCTCATCAATTATAACTTTTAATCCATTATTAGTAATATTTCTTACATGTTCCTCCCAAGAATCTACAAATGTTACATCTTCATTATTTTTAAATAACATATACCCAAATCTTGAACCAAGAGCTCCTGCTCCCGCAAATAATATTTTCATAATTAATCTCCTTAAAGCGTATTCTACCCTAATTTTATAACTATAAAATAACTTTGTCAATGTGTTATCAAATCAATATATATAATAAAATAACCTAACAAAAACATCTCTTAAGAAACGATTTTGTTAAGTTATCTTTTTATATTCTATTAATTATAGATTTTCTGGTTTATATGCATCTTTTTTATATAATTTCAATACATCAGAATAAAATCTATCTGCTAAAAATGCAACTGTAAATGGAATTACGAAGAATGCCAATAACACTGGTAATAAGTTACCATTATTCATTGCATATGATTTAGAAGGTCCGATTAAACCGATAATACCAAATCCTGCACTCTCGTGTGTCCCAAGAATTTTTAGGAAATATCCTGAAAGTCCTGTAATTGCTGCTGTTGTTAAAATTGTTAATAATAACTGTGGTTTACGTGCACAGTTTGGCATCATAAGCTTGATTGCACCTAAGATAATAGCCACACTAGCACCTTTACTTTTCGCTCTATATGTACCGATAGCTAGAACCGCTGCTGCTGAAACTAATCCTAATGTTGCAGCTCCCGCTCCTACATAGTTTTCATTAGAAAATAGTATTAATCCCATTGCAACTGTTGATACAGGCGTAACGATTAAGAATGAAAATGTCATCGTTATTAAAATACACATTAACACTGGTTGTAATGTTGTAAATTCAAAAATGATTGATGCTAAAAGTCTAGTTAAACTTTTAGTATATGGCAATGTTACTAACCCTAATGCCGCTACTAATCCTCCAGTGATTGGTAAGAAAATAATTGTAACAGCTCCGAATTTATCTTTAACAAGGTTAATTGCTAAAGCTCCAATAATTGTAATTAAAATGACGTTAAATAAATCTCCCATTGGAACCCCAGTCCATGCTTTTGCTTGTGCATTAAAAGTTAAAGATCCACTTGCTGCTAAGACTGTCGCTCCTAATACTGCTGACTCTAATGGTTTGAATTTTAAACTTTGTCCTACAATAACTCCTACTAAAACTGGAATTGCAAATTGTAATAAATACATCGCTTGAGTTAATGTAGTGAATAATCCAGGTGCAAATAATGTTCCTAAATATTTAAATAATGTACTCAGAACTGCATTTGGAATTAATCCTGCAACAACTCCTAAAGCTGTACCGTTTAAAATTATATTAAGAAAATCCCTTACTGATTTCGTCATACACATCCTCCTTTGTTTGTTTTTAATGAATATAATAAATATAATAATATAAAATCAAACAAAAGTAAAGAATTTTTTGAAAATTTATCTATTTTTTCTTTATTTTATTGTGTAAATCGTATACAAATTAAAAAGCAGCTAACATCATTAGGTATAAAATGATATTTAGCTACTTTTTAAATATTTTTATTTCATAACAAAGTAACACTATAATAATGGTTTTTTATTTGGTGTACCTGCTTTTCTAGGATATTTGTTAGGTGTCTCTTTAGCTTTTCTTATTTCTAAAATATGACGCTCTTCACCTTCAATATCGAATTCTAAATCTTGTTCTAACTTTCCACCTAGAAGTTTTATTGCATTAATCGCTTCTTTAGTCTCTTCTTCCGCCTTTTGTGCTTTTAAACTTAAGAAATATCCACCTTTTTTAACTAATGGTAAACACAATTCAGCTAAGACATTTAATCTTGCTACCGCTCTAGCAGTTACTATTTCAAAATTTTCTCTGTAGTCTTTATTTTGTCCAAACTCTTCTGCCCTAGCATGAACAAAATTACAATCACTAAGTCCTAGTTCATCTTTTACTAAATTTAAAAATTTAATTCTCTTGTTTAACGAATCAACAATCGTGACTTTTAAATTTGGAAATAATATTTTCAACGGGATTGAAGGAAAACCTGCTCCACTACCGACATCACAAATACTTTCAATATTAGAATAATCTTTATAGAAAGCTAGTGAAATTGAATCAAAAAAGTGTTTTGTATAAAATTCATCTTCTTCGGTAATAGCAGTAAGATTTATCTTCTGATTCCATTCAACTACTAAATCATAGTATTTACTATACTGCTCTTTTTGAAGTTCTGATAATTCTATCCCTACCTTTTCTTTTACTGCAGCATAAAACTGTTCTTTATTCATTATTTGTTCCTCTACGTTGTTCTAAATATACTAATAAAATAGAAATATCCGCTGGATTAACTCCTGAGATACGAGATGCTTGACCAATGGTTAACGGTAATACTTTTTTTAGTTTTTCCCTTGCTTCTAAAGCTAAACTTGGTACTTCGTCATAACTCAGATCTGTAGGTATTTTCATCTCATTCATCTTCTTAAGTTTTTCTACTTGTTGAAGAGATTTTTTAATATAACCTTCATATTTAACTTCGATTTCAACTTGCTCTATTACATCTTTAGGAAGAACTGTTTCATCATTAGCTAAATATAGAACATTCGCATGAGTTAGTTCTGGACGTCTTAGCATATCAATCGCCAGAATACCATCACGAATTTCCGCGCTATTTAATTCTGCTAGTTTTTCTAAAGTACCAGCTGTTGGAGTTATTCTGAAAGTTTTAAGTCTTTCAATTTCATCAGCAACCATCTTACGTTTTTCACAGAATTTATTATATCTCTCTTCAGTTACTAAACCATAGTTATAAGCTTTTTCTGTTAAACGCATATCAGCATTATCATGACGTAATAATAACCTATGTTCTGCTCTTGAAGTTAAAAGTCTATATGGCTCGTTTGTTCCTTTTGTTACTAGGTCATCAATAAGAACTCCAATATATGCTTCATCACGACCAAGGATCATTGGTTCTTCTCCTAGTACTTTACAAGCGGCGTTTATTCCAGCCATAATACCTTGACCTGCTGCTTCTTCATAACCACTCGTACCATTAATTTGGCCTGCAGTAAATAATCCATCAATTAATTTCGTTTCTAAAGTTGGCCATAAAGTTGTTGGATTTACTGCATCGTATTCAATCGCATATCCATTACGCATAATTACTGCATTTTCAAGTCCAGCAATACTACGTACCATGTCACGTTGAACATCATCTGGTAACGAAGTAGATAGACCTTGTACGTATATTTCTTTCGTATTTCTACCTTCTGGTTCTAAGAAAAGTTGATGTCTTTCCTTATCGTTAAAACGAACATATTTGTCTTCAATACTTGGACAATATCTTGGTCCTGTTCCTTTAATCACTCCAGAATACATAGCTGAACGTCCTAAGTTCTTATCGATAATTTCATGTGTTGTTGAATTTGTATAAGTCAACCAACATGGTACTTGATCTTTAACAAATTCTTTAGTTTCATAACTAAATGCATGTTCTTCTTCATCACCTGGTTGAATTGCTGTTTTAGAAAAATCTACACTGTCCGCATTAACCCTTGGTGGTGTCCCAGTTTTAAACCTAACTAAGTCAAATCCTAATTCTTCTAATTGTTTCGCAAGATCGATAGATGGCATCTGGTGATTTGGTCCAGAAGAATATTTAATATCTCCAATTACAATTTCACCACGTAAATATGTACCTGTAGTTATAATAATTGTTTTTGCTTTATACGCTGTTCCAAGCATAGTTCTTAATCCAACCACTTTATTATCTTCAATAATAAGTTCACGTACCATTGCTTGCTCAATATCTAAGTTTGGAGTATCTTCTAAAATTCTCTTCATTTCTAATTGATACTCAACTTTATCAGATTGCATTCTTAGTGCACGAACTGCTGGTCCTTTTGCTGTATTCAACATTTTACTTTGAATATTAGTCTTATCCGCTACTCGTCCCATTAGACCACCAAGTGCATCTACTTCACGTACAACAATTCCTTTTGCCGGTCCTCCCACACTCGGGTTACATGGCATAAAACCAATAGTATCTAAATTAATTGTAATCATTAGAGTCTTAACACCTTTTCTACTAGCGGCATGTGCTGCCTCAATTCCGGCATGTCCCCCTCCAATTACAATAACATCATATTCTTTTAAAAATTCAGTCATAGTACCTCCATATATTTTAACGTAATTGCAAAATAATGCTTTGACCAAAATTTTGATATATTACTAAATTTTTACCTTTATAATATTATCACATCGAGAAGAAAAACACTAATAATATACATATGTTCATAAAAAAATCGTAGCACTTTCGTACTACGATTTAAATTATTTATTCTGTTACTTTATCAAACTCATAAAATTTATCTTTGTTAAATAAACCTAAGTGTTTATCAACCATTATTGAGTTTGTCATACCACCACTAACATTTAAACAAGTACGTCCCATATCTAAAATTGGGTCTACTGCTAAGATCGGGTTAATTTGATTGAATAATGCTCCAAAACCTACTCCGTTAACTGAAACTGAAGCAGCTGTAATTGCTGTTCCAGGAACTCCTGCGATACCTACAGAACCTAATGTTACTACAATAACAGTCATGATAAATAATGTTGCATCAATTGTTATTCCATTTGCATTAGCTAAAAATACTACTAACATTGTTGGATAAATACCAGCACATCCTTGCATTCCCGCTGTAGAAGAGAACGAAGCAACAAAGTTTGCTGTTGACTGGTTAACCCCCATTTCTTTAGTTAAAGTATTAATAGTTAAAGGTAATGTCCCTGCACTTGAACGTGAAGTAAATGCTAAAACTAATGGCTTACTTGCTTTTTTGAAATATGTAACAGGTGAAACACCATGTAGTAATAAGAATAATCCTTGAATTACAAATTGAATTACTACTGCTACATATAATAATCCGATAAACAATAATACATCTTTAATTGATTTTAATCCTCTTTGTGCAATTGTGTTAGCTAGTAACGGAATTACAGCATAAGGTAATAATCTAATTATTAGTACTGTCATTCGAGATACAATAGCATGTAAATTAGCAATATAGTCAATGAAAGTTTTTACTTTATTTTCATCTTTATTTTGAATATATCTTGCCGCTAGTCCGACAAACATAGCAAAGATTACTACACCAATTACATTAAAGTCAACCATTGCTTTTATAGGATTTGAAGGAATCAATTCACGAATAATTGTAACAACATTTTTTACTTCTTTAATTTTACTATCTCCATTACCTAAAACGATAGAACTACTTCCAAGTTTAAATACTGCAGAAACTACAAAACCAACAATAGAACTTATCGCAACCATTCCTAACGTAATAATCAGTGTTAATCTGGTTAATTTTTTAACATCAGTATTAGCATTAATATTTACAATTACATTGATAATTGAAACTAATACTAATGGTACGATTAACATTTTAATTAAATCAATAAATCCATTCCCAAATAATGAATACCATGTAGTTGTTTCAGCAACATATTTAATCTTCATCGGTTCATCACTAAATCCTGAATATGCTTGTATACCAATCCCTAGAAGTAAACCTATTGCTGTTGATAATAACGTTCTTTTTGAAGAACTAACCCTTTTTTTTGCTAAATAATACATTAAGTAAAATAACGCAAAAAGTACTACTAAAAATAATAACGTTTCTTTTGTAGAAATCATAATAAATTTCTCAAAAAATGTAAATTTGTTTTCCATTTTCTATCCTCCAAATGAGTTTTTACTCATCTTCTTTTTTTGTAAAATTTTAATCTTAAATTTTACTCCATCTACAGATAGAATGGAAAAGATAATGACCTTTTTCCATATTGTACCTCCATAATGTAAAAGATAGTTAAATTAAACTATAATTTTCAGAAATTTTCAATAGTTTTGCTCAAAAAAATTTATTTTATAAATTCTTTTTATTTACTTAATATTTTTAATAAGTTATAATAATGATTAGTTATTATTTATTTACTAATAGAATGGAGGGGTTTTTTTGAATATTAAATTAGTTTACGCAAGTTTAACAGGTAATACTGAAATGTTATCTGATTTGATAATAGAAAAATTCGAAGAAGAAAAAGGTCTAGAAATAGAAAAACTATTTATCGAAGACATGGAAGATTTTGATTTTCTAGATGATGCAGATGCTTTTATCGTTGCAAGTTATACATATGGTGAAGGTGAACTACCTGAAGAAATGGAAGAATTTTACGAAGCATTAGCAGACAAAAACTATGAAGGAAAAATCTATGGGGTTATTGGAACTGGTGATACTATCTACGATGAGTACTGTGTTTGTGTAGATCAATTCGATGAGCAAATCGCAAAAACTGGTGCTACTAATCCAACTGAAAATCTTAAGATTGAAATTGAAGCAGATACTGACGAAGATTTCGAAAATATTGATAAATTTATTGAAGCATTCGCTAGCGCTCTATAATAAAAAAATGGTTATGAAAAATCATAACCGTTTTTTTATTATCCTTTAAAGAAAACATTAACTCTTTCAAATTCGTCTTCCCAATTATTCCAATCTAGTCTAATCTTAGAATTATCTTCAAGAATATCTTCAACTAAGTTTTCGATTGTAATTTCTTCTAAAGCAGTTTTAATCGCTTTATTTACAGTGTTAACTTTTTTCAAGTACTTACTGTAACGTTTATCAACTGCTAAGGCCCCTTCAAAAATTTTTGAAACGTAATCTGTTTTCAGTGCAAAAATTTCTACTTCGTCATTTAGCGCTACATATATATCATATAAAGTAACTTTTTTATTTGACTTGTATTTATATCCCCCGCCAATACCAGTGTTAGCTTTTACTAGATCATTGACAACCAATTTTCTCATAATTTTTTTCAGATATGTTGGAGAAATATTTAAACGCTGGCTTATTTCCTTAGAATTCAAGAAAACATGTCTATCTTGAAGGTATAACATAACCATTATACAGATTGCTTGTTCAGTACTCTTTGTTAAATGCATAAACTCAACCTCTTTTCTTTTTAATATAACTCTACTTACATCCTTATTTTATGATATATTTTTATAATTGTCAAATGTTATCTTAATTTTTCTCCCCAGTATTGATAATAGGTACATTCAATGGAACCATTAAAAAGTTTTCTTCTTTTTGTTGCTTTTTTTCCATATAAATGTTCAAACATTTTATGAGATGTTAATAAATAAAGTGACCAATGTTTCTTATTTTTAAGCTCAGTTCCTAAAAACTTATACATTGCTTCTACTTCTTTTTTCTCACCAAGACGTTCACCATAAGGTGGGTTTGCAATTACACATCCAGTTTCTTTTTTTGCTACAAAGTCAAATACCGACATTTGTTTGAACTTAATTACTCCTGCAAGACCAATTTCCTCAGCATTATTTTCAGCTGTCGCTATCATTTTAGGATCAATATCAGAACCATATAATTCTAGTTCTTTTTCATAATCAATAAGATCTTCTGCCTTATTTCTTTCTTCTTCTACAAGACTTTTTGGCATCCATGGCCACTTTTCAAAGTCAAAGTTTCTATTAATACCAGGAGCCATATTTTGAGCTGCCATAGCCGCTTCTATCAATAATGTTCCAGATCCACAGAATAAGTCATATAAAGGTGTTTCACCTTTCCAGTTAGTTAGTTTGACCATTGCTGCTGCTAGTGTTTCTTTTAATGGTGCTGTTCCTTGTTTAGCTCGATATCCACGTTTATGAAGACCATCTCCAGAAGTATCCAATAGAATGGTTGCAATATCATTCAACATAATTATCTCTAATCTATATCTGGCACCAGTTTCTGTTAGCCATCCAGTAACACCATAACTCTTCTTCATTTTTTCTACTATTGCTTTTTTAACAATTGATTGACAGTCTGAAACACTGAATAATGTAGACTTATGGCTACGTCCATCTACAGGGAATTTAGCATCTACTGGAAGATATTTATCCCATTCTATTTCTTTTGTTTTTTCAAATAACTCCTCAAAAGTATAAGCTGGAAATTGTGCAACAACGATTTTCACCCTATCAGCACATCTTAACCATAGATTTGAACGAACAATCGCTCTTTTATCTCCTGAGTAATAAACTCTCCCATTTTCTACTTTTGTTTCATAACCTAATTCTTGAACTTCTTTAGCCACTATTGCTTCAATACCCATAGGGGTCGTTGCTACTAAATTAAATTTCATCTCTTCCTCCTTAAAAAAAGAGGCTCCTAAGAGCCCCTAGAACTAGTTGTTTTTCTTATCATAAGCCATATTCTGTATCTACCTTACTCAATCGAGTCTAGTCTACTCTCGTAAAAATAGCTGTGATCATCTGTCTAAATATATACATATTTCCTATTCCTACATTCATTTCTGCGGAATAAGTGCTTCTACCAAAATTTGAATTGCTCACTCAAGGGGTTTACCGCGTTCCACTTCTTATATTTCTACAAGAACTCCGTCACTGTGGCACTTTCAAGACATATAACCATATAGAAAACTACTTAGGTTATATTTTCTGCCGTCACCATAAGGTGCCTAAACTTATTTTTTCGTTTAGCGTTGAACACTACAAGCATCTCAGCCTGTGTGAGTATGGACTTTCCTCAGCATTACTGCCGCGATCACTCAAAGAAAAACACTTATACTACTTTACACTAAAAATATTATTTTGTAAACAATATTTTAAACTATTTTTCTAAAACTGAAATTTTCCCTTCAGCAATTTCTTCTAATGCTTTACCTACTTCTTTATGAGAAGTATATTTATCTAATTTTGCTGTTTCAGGGTTTGCAAATAATTCTCTAGCTCTTTTACTTGCTAATGAAACTAACATATATTTTGAATTTACTTTTGATTTTAATACATCTAATTTTGGATATAACATCTTCTTCTCCTACATTTCTTCTAATTCTAATAATGCTCTTCTATATTTCATTTCTATACGTTCACGTTTTAAATGTTCACTAAGTATAATCGCTTTGATTCTTTCTACAGCTTTATCTACTTCATCATTCTCTACAACATAATCATATAGATGCATCATATTAATTTCTTTTTTTGCCTTAGCTATACGTGATTCTATTACTTCATCGCTTTCAGTACCACGACCTTTTAATCTATCTTTAAGATCTGCAATACTTGGTGGAGCTAAAAATATAAACAAGGCATCTGGAATTTTACTTTTAACTTTCTCAGCGCCTTGGACTTCAATTTCTAAAAATATATCTTTTCCTTTTTCCATCGTCTCCCTAACGTACTTAACGGGAGTTCCATAATAATTGTCGACATACTGAGCATATTCTAATAATTCACCTTGTTGAATTAAACTTTCAAATTCTTCTTTTGTTTTAAAGAAATAATCAACTCCATCTTCTTCTCCAGGCCTCATGCCTCTTGAAGTCATTGAAATTGAATATTCGAAGTCAACATCATTACTTTCAAAAATTCTCTTTCTTACAGTACCTTTACCTACTCCTGAAGGTCCTGAAAGAACTATTAGTAATCCTTTCTCCATTTTTCGTATCCTTCTATCATGTTTTATTATCTTTTTATAATACCATAAATCGAAAAAAATTTAAACTATAAACATGTATATTTAAGTTGAAAATTAATTTGTTAGTATTTTTTAAAAATTCTTAATTTTTATTTCTAATAAACATCGCAATCTTAATCTATACTTTCTAAAAAACATATCTTATTATCGCTAAAGATACTATTCCAACTACAACAATTACTAGAAGACTTTTTGAAATAATAGCACTAACTACTGTAGGTAGAGACGCTAGTAGATTTTCATAATTGATTTGAGGAAATTCTCCAATTTTTTGTATAAATAAACTATCAAACCATAACGCTGACATTATAACAATCGGCACAAAGCTAAGATACTCTATTACCGCTTTAGGCAAATCAAACTTTTTCAATAATACAAATGGAAGTACTCTAGATAACCATGTTACAATTGTACATCCCAATATTGTTAAGAGAATATAACTAGTCGATAACATTTTTTAAAATCACTCCTATCGCACACCCTATTAAAGTAACTACTATTATCAATACATTACTAGGAATAAAAATCATTCCAAAATATACTAAAAATAACACAACGGTAATAACAATAAACTGAACCTTTTTCTTAATAGTAAAATCTGATAATACTTGCAGGTACAACAATCCTATAAACATTGCTACTAAAGCAAAATCTAAACCAAGAGATTTGGGATCCTTAACTATTTCCCCTAATAATGCCCCTGCTACTGATGAAGTAAACCATGTAAAATAAGATATTAAATTTGCTGTATTAAACCATTCATAAGTAAGATTTCCACCTGTATAGTTTTGCTTATTCATTCCTAAAGCAAAACTCTCATCGGTTAAAAAAGTGCCAATTACTATATTCTTAAACACACTATAACGTTTAAAAAATGGAGCTATTGCCATACTCATTAATATCATCCTCGAATTAATTAGAAATGTTGCTAGTATGATTGAAAGTATAGGAGCACCACTTGAGAGCATACTCACTGTAATAAATTGAGCTCCTCCTGCATAAATAAATAATGACATTGCTCCAACAAAGAAAGGATTAATCCCCACTGAACTAGCTATAATTCCAAATGCCAACCCTATACCTATATATCCAAACACGGTTGGTAATGTATCTTTTATAGCTGTTTTTGCATCCAATTTATCATTCATGTGTTCACCTTCCTTTGATGTTTAATATTTAATTTTTATCATTTGTTAAAAGTTGTCCAATTAGATCTTTATCTATCTTTTGCTTAACAGTTTTTTGTCCTGTATACGTCACTAATCCAGGTTTAGCACCAGATATTTTTTTCACGTTTTTTATTAATGTTCTATCTACATTAACATATTCTTCGTTTTTAAACTTCGAATAGTATGCTGCTAACATTGATGCAACTTCTATTGTATCTTCACTTGGATTATTATCAAAAATTACAACATGACTACCTGGAATATCTTTTGCATGAAACCATAAATAGTCACGTCTTGCTAATTTATTTGTAATAGTATCATTTTGAAGATTATTCTTTCCAACATAAATTGCTGTCTCATTATGATGAATAATAAAATAATTACTCTTGTTCTTTTTCTTATTAATTTTTATCTTTTCTTTTAAAATCCCATTAGCAATCAATTCTTCTTTAATCTCTGCTATATCTGTTTTATCCGCATTTTCAAGTTGGAATTTTATCGTCTCAAAATACCCTAAATCTTCTTTAGCTATCTCTATTTGTTCAATTAGATTCTCAATAGTTCTCTTATTCTTTTTATAAAGATTAAAATACTTCTCCGAATTTTTTTCAATAGTTAAACTCGGATCTAATTCTATCTCAATTTCAGATAAATCTTCACTATAAAAATTCTGCAACGTTACTGTTTCTGGTATATCTCTTTTAAATAAATAAATATTAGAAATCAATAGCTGACCTTTTAATTTGTAATCATCCCTATTTTCAGCTTGAATAAGCTCGCTTTCTAGTATACTTACCTTTTTATTTAGTCTATTTATTTTTGTATTAATAAAATTAAATAGTTTTCTGTCAGTATTCTTATTAATTGATTCTCTGGCTATGTCCATATAGTAGTAATCAAGGAGTTGTGATAACGAATCAAACTCTTTACTATATTCTTTAACGTCAAAGAAGTAAAAATCCTTTTTACCATTTTCTTCAATCAAAATAGGCTTATTATAGTTATCAAATTCCTCACAGAAGTTTAGAAAAGCATTTTTCAAATTCAACTCAGAATGTCTTTCGAAATAATTATTTAATAAAGCAGAAACACCATAGAAATTTTTCATTAAAAACTTCTTATCTTTATTCTCAAATTCTAAATTTTTATATTTGTCATAGTCGAATGGATCAAATTTCTCTTTAGTAGGAGGTAAAGTATAAGCCATGTTTGAAATTGTAGATCGTTTATATTCAAGACTATAACTATTTTTCAATGATTCAAGTATAATATTATCTTCATTAGTTAAAATAATATTAGAATGTTTCCCCATTAGTTCTGTTATTAAATAATAGTATTTCTCATATCCAAGGTCATCAAAATTTTTAATTTTAAAAATCAAAATACGATCATTATTTACTTGCTTTATTTCTTGTATTATCCCACCTGTTAAGTATTTTCTAAGTACAGAACAAAAATTTGAGGGTGTTGAAGGATTTTCATAACTATTATTAGTTAATTGTATTCTAGATGCACTTGGATTTGCCGATAGAAATAATTTCAAATTTTTCCCTTTTCTTATTGAAAAGACGAACTCATCTGTTGATAGATTATTTACTTTATTTATTCGTCCTTGTAATATACTTTCTTCTAACTCTTTTACCATCTTTCTTACAAAAAAACCATCGAATGCCATTTTTCTCCTCCTAAATCTAATATAATATATATTTTAAAATTATATCATATATCTTTCTATGTGTATATGAAAACTAGAAGTCCAAGTTAACAGAAAAAGAAGAGATAATAACTATATCATCTCTTCTTTATATATATTATTTATTTTCAAATCTTTTTGATACTAAAATTCCCCAAACTAATAATCCAAGTAATACAACCCAGAAAATCACAGTCCAAAGTGTTGAATGAGGAAAATCGTGTGGTATTAATCCTAGTTTTTCATGAGCTGCTGCTATAACAAATAGTTTAATACCTACCCAGCCAACTATTAAGAAAGCTGCAATTTCTAAACCAGGCTTAGTTTCCAATACTTTGATAAAGATATTAGCAGCATAACGCATTATTACAACACCTACAAAACCACCGATTACCATAACAGAGAATTGTCCAAGGTTAATTCCTCCGATTGATGCCTCTGAGATATGCGGTAATGTAATCGCAATTGCCACAGCTGCTAAAATTGAATCAATAGCAAAAGCTATATCTGTTAGTTCTACTTTTATAACTGTTGCCCAAAAACCACTTTGTTTTTTCGGCGCTTTTACTTCCTCTTCAGAATTTTTTTGTTTCTGTTTATCAAAAAATTCCTTGATATGCGTACCAGCCATATATATAAGATATAGTCCACCTAGTACCTGTATTTCCCAATACTGTGCTAAAATTGTAATTAGGAAAATTGCAATTATTCTAAAAATTAATGCTCCTGCAAGACCATACATTAAAGCATGTTTTTGATCCTTCGGAGGAAGATGTCTAACCATAACAGCTAGTACAATTGCATTATCTGCTGACAATAATCCTTCTAATAGTATCAAACTAAGCAACACTATTACATACTGAATTAATATCTGTGTATCCATTAAAATCTCCTTCTATCCGAATATTTTTTTTATTAATCTTACTATATAAATAACTATTACTAACCCAACAAAATTTAACACTACAGGTAAAAAAGTAGTAAGGTTAAATGTAATATGCTGATTCAAATTATTAAATGATTTAGTAAAAATAGTAAGCACACTATTATCTATTCTTTCACTTGCAAAGTTAAGCCTTGTTTTGATCATCTTAGCAATTACCTCTCCACCTAAAAAGTATAAAAGAGAAACAGAAATAGCCAAATTAGTATTATTGAATAATGTTAACGATAATAAGAATATAATATTTGCAAATAATAACAATAATATTAACATTGTTGCGAACGCTCCTGCAGTATTTACATTCATCATAATCGATTTTATTTCACTAAATAAACTATTCTTACGAACAAATAATAAAGCTAATAAACTTGATACTATTATTACATAATAAACTAAAAAGTAAATTAAATTAGCTAAAATTGAAGAAAAATCTCGGACACTTTTCTTTTTATGAATCTCAAAAAAAACATTTACCTTTGAAATATAATCTTCTCTGTACGAAAAGATGTAATTCAATCCCATAATAAATAATATTAGCACCAAATCTATTTTTAATACAATATTAAAAATAATATCCACTAAAGACTTATCATAAAATAATGATAAAGAATCTAATTTGAAAACTACACCTAAATTTAATAAAATTAAAATTAATGCGAATAGATAATTAAATTTCCTTCTAAATAACTTACCAAATTCAATCTTAAAAAACATTATAGATCATCCTCGCCCTCATATAATTTAATTTTCTCACCTAAGTTACGAATTTGATATACTTCAATACTATTTTTTAATAAACTATAAACTACTTCTTCAAGAACCTCTTCTCTTACTACTATTTCATTATCATGATATATAGTATACTGATATCCAGATAGTATATCATCTAGTTTTTCATTGTCAGAAATATTAATGGCAGTAAGTTGTTTTAAGATTAATAAATCTTCAAGATTTCCGAAATATGATTTAATCCCATCAGTAATAACTAGAACCTTATCTGCAATACTGTTATATCTATTTAACATAGTATCTAAAATAATTACATTGGCATTATTTGATTTATCCAAAACAAAATCACTAATAGCTTCCATATCTTCTGGAGTTAAATCTTTGTCAGTATTATCAATAATAAGAACATTTTGGTCTACTAATATTGAAAACAATATATGAAACTTACTAATTTCATTTGGTGATATGTCCTTATACTTAGAACTTGGTTTAAGACCTAAAAATTCTAAATCATTAGCTAAATCATCAATAGAATATTTCACATTGAATAATTCTAATGCTACTTTTAAATTTTTTAATAATGTTAAATCGTTATAAAATCCGAAATCTTTAGTAAATAAAAGTTTTTGCTTACTAACATCTTCATCATCGAAAAGAATCTCACCTTTATACTTCGTTCTTTTTCTAAAAGAATCTTTTAGAAGTTCTAAATTCTCCGATTTATTATTAATAATAGTTAAAATTTCACCTGTATCCACCTGTAAATCTAATTCTAAGATGGTATCTTTTTTTATTTTCTTTTTATATTCTCTAAATTCTAAAACCATTGCTTCTCCTATATAAAAATAACAAAATTTTATTACTCTTCTTCTAGATCTTTTTTTTCTTAAAAATATAAGACTACATCTTAATATAATACCATTGCTTTATCTTATTGTCAAAACAATAGTCAAAAAATTTAAAAAGATGATAGAAGATTAAACTCCTATCATCTTTTTAAAAAATTATCTTTTTTCTTTTACAAAAAAAGTTAAAACGATACCTAATACAAAACCAATTAAAGCAAAGTCTAACCATGCAAAATCTGCAGGTACTGGTAAGAATTTAACTTTTGCTAATAAATTATCAACAGCTGGTACTGCTAATTTAAATGTTGAAATTACAGTTGAATATAAACTAAATAATCCTGTAAATAACACTGTAGTTACATAAACAACTCTCTTTCCACCAAAGAAATTATTTAAGAATCCTAATAGGATTAATACCATTGTTAATGGGTATAATAATACTAATACTGGTACTGCACCTTGAATGATTGCAGCTAATCCATAGTTACCTACTGCAAATGAAAATAAAGTAAGTGCAATAGCATAAGTTTTATAGCTAACTTTATCATATAATCTTACGAAATATGAAGAACAAGCTGTTACTAATCCTACACTTGTTGTTAAACAAGCTAAAAATACAATAACGAATAATAGTAATTTACCAACATTACCGAAGTAAAAAGTTGTTGCCCCAGTTAATACTCCTGCACCTGTTTTTTGTAATCCTAATACTGAAACAGATGTAGCTCCAATATTTGAAATGAATACATAAACTAAAGCCAGTAATACCGCTGCAATAATTGCTGATTTAGCTGTATTGTTAAATACTTCTTTCTTAGTTTTAGCTCCATATAGTTTTACAGAGTTAATAACGATAATACCAAATACTAATGACGCCAATGCATCCATAGTATTGTATCCTTCCATTAAACCATTCGTAAATGCTAATGAAGTAGTAGCATATGTTTTTGTAGGTTCTTGAGCTACACCCATAGGTTTAACTAATGATGCAATAATTAACACAACCATTGAAAGTAGTAAAACCGGAGTAATTACTGTTCCAATTCTATCTACTAGTTTGTTTGGGCTAATAGCTAACCATAATGTTAATCCCATGAATAAAGCTAAGAAAATAGCCTGAGCAATTGTAGTATTTTCAGGTGCTACAAAGCTTGATAATCCTAATTCATAAGTTGTAGTTCCTGTTCTAGGAATTGCAAAGAAAGGTCCGATTGTTAAATATAATAAAGTCGTAAAAGCAATACCGAATCCTTTACCTGCTCTACTAGATAAATCTAATAAGTCCTCAGCTCCTGAGTACCCCATTACTATAACTCCTAAAAGTGGTAATCCCACTCCCATAATAATAAATCCTATCATCGCTGTAGATAAATTAGTTCCAGCGTTTTGTCCTAGGAATGCTGGGAAAATTAAATTACCAGCACCAAAGAACAGTGCAAATAACATAAGTCCGATTGATACATATGGATTTTTCTTTAAAAATTTCAACATGTCATCTCCTCCAAATAATTTTTGTTTTTTAAAGTATGTTATATACAATAATATATTTATTAACATTTGTCAATAGATTTTTAAAAAATATTTCTTTTTTTGTTGGATAAATGTTTTAAATTTTCTGATAATTAAACTTTCAAATAATTTAAGTGAATCGTTTTCTCAGTTAATTCACTATATTTAAATACGTTTTTTTATACTAATAAATTATTAGCTATCAATAATTAAAAATTAAAAAGATTTGACAATTAAATAAATTATCAAATCTTTTTTATTATTTCTATTTTTTAATTTCTTCTTTATAATCACAGTGATCACAATGAACACCTTTTTTACCTTCAAATAGAATATTATCACACTTAGGACAATTTCTATTTATCGGCTTATCCCATGATACAAAATCACAAGTTGGAAATCCTTCACATCCATAGAAAAGTTTACCTTTTTTAGATTTCTTTTCTAATATATCATGTTTCTTACATTTTGGACATTTTACTCCTACTTTTTTCTGAATTGTATTTGTATATCTACAATCAGGAAAATTAGAGCAAGCTATAAATTTACCAAATTTTCCTAGTTTAAATACTAGTGGAGAGGAACATTCTGGACAAGATTCTCCAGTAAATTCTTGTTTAATCTCAACTTTTTCCATTTCTGATTCTGCTTTTTCTACATCTTTTCTAAAACCACTGTAGAAATTATAAATTGTTTTTTCCCATCCAACTTTACCTTCTGCAATATCATCTAGCTGACTTTCAAGATTTGCAGTGAATTTTGTATTAATAATATCAGGGAAATACTGTTCAGTAATTTTACTTACTAATGTTCCTAATTCTGTTGGAGTAAACACCTTATTTTGCAACTTAGCATAATATCTTTTTTGTAGAGTATCCACTATTGTTGCATAAGTTGATGGACGACCTACACCTAATTCTTCAAGTTCAGCAATTAATTTTGCTTCAGAATATCTTGCTGGTGGCTGTGTGAAGTGTTGCTCTTCTTTTATTTCTTTAACCTTAGCATCTTCTCCAACTTCAAATTCTGGTGCTAATTTAACTTTTTCTTTTTCTTTTAATACAGCTAAAAATCCATTAAATAATAGATTAGAATGTGCACCACGATACACAACTTCATTGTTTTCAAAAGTAGTTGTACTAGTTTCATAAACTGCAGCACTCATGCGACTCGCAAGGAATCTTTCCCAAATCAATTTATATAACTTGTATTGATCATTTGATAGATATTCCTTAATTGAATCTGGTGTAAAATTAACATTCGTTGGTCTAATACCCTCATGGGCATCTTGAACATTCTTACTAGCTTTTCTTGATTTTACTGATGTGGCTAAATATTCTTTACCATAATTATTCAATATAAAATCACTTGCCATTTTTACCGCTTCATCAGAAACCCTCGTAGAATCTGTTCTCATATACGTGATTAAACCTGTAACACCACCTAATTTTTTAAGATTTATTCCTTCGTATAGCTCTTGAGCTACACTCATTGTTTTACGGGTTTTGAAGTTAATCTTTCTTGAAGCATCTTGTTGCATAGTAGAAGTAATATACACATTTGGTGCATTTCTATTTTTCTTAGTTTTCGCTACATCTATTACTTTGAATGTATCACCTATTATAGCTTTTCTTATTTTGTCTACATCTTTTTTGCTCTCAAGTTTAATTTTTTCACCTTTATACGAATAGAAATTAGCTGTTAAAACTTTTCTATTTTTTATAAAGTCTATAGGCATTGACCAATATTCTTGAGGTACAAATTTTTGTATCTCCTCTTCCCTATCAACAATTAGTTTTAATGCGGCATTTTGCACTCGACCAGCCGATAGTTTTGGTTTAACTTTTTTCCATAAAACAGGTGAAATATTATACCCTACAAGACGATCAAGAATTCTTCTTGCCTGTTGTGATTGAACTAAATCCGTATTAATTTTTCTTGGATGTTTAATTGCATCTTTTACCGCATCTTTTGTTATTTCATTAAATACTATTCTATTATCAGAATCATTATCTAAACCTAATATGTGAGCAATATGCCATGCTATTGCCTCTCCTTCTCTATCAGGGTCGGATGCTAGGAAAACTTTTTTTCCTTTAGCCTCTTTTTTTAGAGACTTGATTACATCACCTTTTCCTCTTATAGAAATATAATCAACATCTACACTCCCATTATCTAGTACTTCTACTCCCATTCTACTTTTAGGTAAGTCTCTTACATGACCTTTTGAAGATATTACTCTGTATTTTTTCCCTAGATATTTTTCAATAGTTTTTGCCTTTGAAGGAGATTCGACTATTACTAAATTTTCTGCCATTTTCTTCTCTCCATATTTTTTTAATAAGTAGTATCTTAAAACATTTTTATTAACTTGTCAACTTTTTTCAATGAAAATTAATCTATTTTTGTTAAGATTAACGGTTCTTGATTTTCACGAACTACAATTGTATGTTCATATTGAGCGATATATGAACCGTCATTTGCGACTAATTCCCATTCGTCTCTCTCTGAATTTCCTACAGTTTTTGCTTTTGTAGATACGAATGGTTCTACAGCTAAACACATACCATCTTTTAGGATAATGTTATCCCATGGATCAAAATAGTTGAAGACATGTTGTGGCTCTTGGTGCAATGAAGTTCCAATTCCATGACCAGTTAAATTTTCAATTACTTCTAATTTATGTTCTTTAATTTTTTTATGAACATTTTTTCCAATTTGATTAATTTTTCTTCCTGCAACAGCATGTTTGATACCTTCGTAAAATGCTTCTTTAGCAACTTCACATACTTTTTCTTTCATCGGATCATCAACTTTACCAACAACAAAAGAAATACCAGTATCAGCATAGTAACCATCTTTACACCCCGATACATCAATATTAAGAAGATCTCCATCTTTTAAAATTTTAGTACTAGATGGGATACCATGTGCAGCTTGATAATTTAATGAAATACATGTATACCCTGGGAAGTCATACTCAGTTATTGGAGCTGATTTCGCTCCATATTTTTCAAATAATTCTTTAGCAATATTATCTAGTTCTTTTGTTGAAACACCTGGAACTGCTTTTTTTACCATTTCATCTCTGATTGTTGCACAAATGAAACCTATTTCTTTCATTTTCTGTAATTGTTCTTCAGTTTTTATAATCATTTATATTCTCCTCACTATTTAATCAATTGATATAAGTTTTCTATTGAATACGTTGGTTTTTTTTCTTTGTCTTTCAATTCTTCGAAGCTTGTCACACCTGTTTGAACATGAATTGTATCTATTCCACTATTTATACCTGACATAATGTCTGTATCATAATTATCACCTACCATTACTATTTCATCTTTTCTATAATTGAATAATTTAATGGCAGATTCCATAATAATATTACTAGGTTTACCTATAATTGTAGCCTGCGTAGAAGTTGCATATTCCAAATATTTGACTTGCCCCCCATTACTTGGCACGAAACCCTGTGCAGTAGGTAATAATGTATCTGGATTAGTACCAATAAGTTCTGCTCCATTTAAAATAGCTTTAGTAGCAATAGCTAATTTTTCATATGTAAGTTCTCTATCTAGACCTACTACTACTGCTTCAACATCTTCTTCAGTATCCTTTTGGCAAAATGAACTTAGTGTATTCTTTACCCCAGCTTCTCCTATTACATATAAGTTTTTATATCCTTTAGATTCAAGATAAATTTTAGTAGCGTCACTTGAAGTAAAAACATGTTCTTCTGAAGTGTATATATCAAATTTCTTAAGATGCTCAGCGACATCTTTTGGTTCTTTCGTCGAATTATTTGTTAAAAATAAATAGTCTATATTCTTTTCGTTTAAATATTCAACAAACTCTTTAGCATACCTGATTTTTTTTTCTCCATTATATATAGTACCATCTAAATCTATCAGGTATAATTTATAATCCTTTATAGTCATGCTATTACTCCATAAGTTTCTATTAACATAACAGTAAAATCATCAAATTAAAATAATTTTCATCTAAAAATATTAATTAATATCAATTAATATTGCATAAGCTATATAAATCATAATTTTGATTCATTTTAACACATATTATGTTACTCTTTATATTTTACACCGTTTATAAAAAAAATAAAAGCATTAATTAGGTTTTTCCTATTTAATGCTTTAAATAAAATCGTTAAATATTCTATCTAAAAAGATTAACCATGAGTTCATTTCAGATAATTGTTTTTTCTCATGATACCAAACTATCATAATAACTGATTGTAACGTTATATACCACTTCAATCTATTTCTATATTTTAAAGTAGGTTCTTGACCATATATCGCTAACCATTCATTCCACTCGCTTTGAGGAATATATCTATACAGTACAAATGAAATATCGATTGCCGGATCACATAATATTGAGTGTTCCCAATCAACTAAAAACAGTTTCCCTTGATCAGATAACAACCAGTTATCTTTATGTAAATCTGTATGACACGGCGTATACTCAACTTCATCAACCGGAATAGAATTCTCTAAATAATTAAGTGCATTTACTATATTACTATTTTTACGAAGCTCGTCGGCAATAATTGATTTCAAATTGTATAAGGAACTCGCAGCTGTTTCCTCTGTATATCCCTGAGCCTTCATTATTTTCTTTAATTTTTCAGATCCATGAACTTTTTTTAAAATTTCAGGAATACGTTTATCAGTCATGTCTTCTGTATTTAATGTTCTACCATTTTCAAAATCTTGAGCAATTAATACATCCCCATTACTTATACGCTTAGTCCATCTTAATCTAGGTACTATTCCTTCTGCTGAAAGAGTTGCAATCATTGGAGTAGTATTTTTTTTAATAAAATATCTCTGATTATCTCTCGAACAAAAATAATCTTCTTGATATGTATCATCTAAAGTCCAGCCCATTTGATAATATTCTTTAGACATTTTTCTTACTGCTCCTTTCTTCAATCTCTTTTTCTAATTTTAAAAACTATAATGCACTATATATTTTACATTCTTTAATCATTTTTTTCAAGATGCTATTTTTAATTAAAATTAAAAATCTCAAAGATATTCTAATTTTAAAATTAAAAATATATAAGAATATCTTTGAGATTGACTTTTTATGTTACCTTGTGCTCTAAAATTATTATATCAAATAAATATTTTTATATAATTTTTATTCGCAGCAAAGTTTGTAAATTCCTTCTGCATAAATCGCAGTTGCTAATAATAAATCTTCAATTTCTAAGAATTCATTAGCTTGGTGCATTGTATCTTGTTTACCTGGGAAAAGAAGTCCAAATGCTACACCTTTTTTCAGGCATCTAGCATATGTTCCACCACCAAGTACAAATGCATCATTTTCAGTATCTCCTGTATATTTTCTATAAACATCCATTAGAGTAGTTACTAACTCATCATCTTTTGGTACGTAGTGAGCTTCTTTTGTACTAGTTACTTCAATATTTACATTATCAACTTTTATTGTTTCCAGTTTTTCAACTAGATTAAATTTCTTAGGATGGCGGCAGTCAGTTGATACTATCCCAACTTTTTCTGCTAAATCATATTTTAAAATACCATAGTTGTATGTTGATGCACCCATTTCATCATCAGAATAATTTATCCCTAATTTTTCACCGAATGGATCATTAGCTAATTTTTCTACTATATAATTAACGAAATTTTTACCATTAACATCTAATCCTAATGTGCTTAAAAATTCTGCTAATTTTGTAGCACCGTTAATACCAAATTGTGGTGTTGATCCGTGGGCAGCTTTACCTTTTAGAGCAAGCTTAATTGTATTACCAACTTCAACTTCTCCTTCTAGTTTTTCATTAGATAAGAATTTTTCAAATTTTTCTTTAATATCGCCAGCATCACCTTCTAATTCAGCTTCTGCACTTGCGATAACCATATTAAGAACCTGTCCACCATTAAATTTAACAAGTTTGTAATCGTAAGTTCCTTCTTCATCTTTGAAGATTAATTTATGGTCAAAAGTAACACGTGCTTTTTCAGCATAAACTAACGGGAACATAGCATCTGGTGTAAATCCTAAAGCAGGTTGTTCTTCATGTTTAAAGTATGATTCAACACATCTAAATCCTGTTTCTTCATCACTACCGATAATTAAACGAACACGTTTATTCCATTTTACACCCAGTTTATCTAAAAGTTTTACAGCGTAGTAAGCAGCCATTGTAGGTCCTTTATCATCTAAAGATCCACGAGCATAAATTTTTCCATCTCTAACTTCTGGTTTAAACGGGTAACTAATCCAATCAGCTTCAACTACTGGCACTACATCAACGTGACCAAGGATACCGAATAACTCTTCACCTTCACCAACTTCAATGTGACCAGCTTTGTTTTCTACTAATTTAGTTTTATAACCATCACGTTCTCCAAATGATAGAATTAAATCTAATGCTTCTCTTGGACCGCTACCAAAAGGAGTTTCCTCAGTTACATCAGTTCCTAAAATTGAACGAACACTTAATAAATCGAATAAATCTTTTAATAGATCCTCCTTATGATTTTGAACTTCTTGTTTAAAATTGATATTCATAATATATCCCTCCATTATTTATTTAAATTTTTTAGTTCCTTTTCTGTTAAATATCTATATTCACCTAATTTTAAATTTTCATCTAATTTTAATGATCCTATAGACAATCTCTTTAAGTATGTTACTGTAGTTCCTAAAGCTTTCATCATTCTTTTTACTTGATGAAACTTCCCTTCAGTTATAAATATATTTGCTCTACTTTTTTCCTCAATAGATTCGAGTATTTCTAAGCGAGCACTTTTACACTTATATCCTCCGTCTATAATAAGTCCATTCTCGACAATTTTGATATACTCATCTTTTAATTTCCCAGAAACTTCAACATAGTATTTTTTTTCTACATCTTTTTTGGGGGAAATTAATTTATGAGCAAGCTCACCGTCATTTGTCAGTAACATTAATCCTTCAGTATCCTTATCTAGTCTACCAACAGGAAAAACTTTATGCATACGATCTTTTTCTTCTAAAATATCAACTACTGTTTTTTCAACCGCATCTTCTGTAGCTGATACAACATTTTTAGGTTTATTCATCATTATATAAATATATTTTTGATAAACTAACCGTTCTCCATTCACTATAACCTGATCACATATCTCATCAACCTTATAATCAGGGGATTTTACTAGAATATTATTAATTAATATTCCATTTTTTATAATTTTTTTTGCTTCTGCTCTACTTAGTGTCGTCGTTGTACTTATAAATTTATCTAGTCTCACTATCCTCTTCTCCTCATATTTCTTAATGATAATAAGGTTATTGTTCTTCCAAACAAATACTTATCAAATTTCATTCTAGTAATACTAAAGAAGTAGACTGCAGCGCCTATAACAGCACATATAATAATTAATATCATACTAGAGATTTTTGACTCAATAACAAAATTAGAGACAATCGAATCATAAACCGCAGCGACTGCAATAAACATAATGAAACAACTACTTAAAAGAATAATTAATTTTGATAAAAATTCTAAAACTTTAAGTTTAACAATACTATTTATAATTACTAAGTTAATTATAATCATAACTACATAAGTTGTTATTGAAGATAAAATTACACCGTTTGTCTCATAATTAACTACAAATGGAGTAATCGTCATATATTTGACCGCCAACCCAATCACTATAGTTATAAGATTTATCAATTGTTTATTTATTGCTTGCATTATGATACTCGTTAAACTATAAAGAGAATACAAAATCGCAAGTGGTAAATAAAATCTAAGTAAATCTGCATTTATAAGACTCCTACTATAAAAAGTAGAATAAAGTGGATCGGCAAGAACATACATCCCAACCAATGCTGGTAATACCATCATCATAAGAGCCAATATTACTTTATTAATCTGAGAACTCACACTCACTTTATCACCTTGTGCAAATAATCGCGTAATAGAAGGTAAAAATGTACTTGAAAATGCTGGAGCAATAGCCACAGCTATCATTACTACCTTATTAACAAGTTGCAATGCAGAGAATCTTCCATCAACAATATCAGCTTTTCCTATTTTTGTCATACCATGAATAAAATTATGTTGATCTATTATATTTAAAATCGGGAATAATCCAACAATAAATATAAACGGAATTGAAACTGATAGAAATTCTTTTACTAATTCTCCAGTAGTAACCTCTATAGAATTACTATCTTCTGGAGAATTAAAATCTAAACTTCTTCTATATTTAGTATAAAAAAAGGATAGCGTAATTAAAGAAAACACAGCTCCTACTGCTGCAGCAAAAGTTGCACTAACATTCCCTTCAACGACTCCATAACCTAAAACTCTCATAATAAAATATGTTGCACCTAACATAAAAGCAATACGAGCTACTTGTTCCACGAATTGACTTAATGCTGATGGTAACATAATCTCATGGCCTTGGAAAAGTCCTCGAATACCTGCTGAAATTAATACAAGTGGTATTCCAAAACTCAAACTTTTTAGTACCAAAGCTCCTTCTTGTGGTGTGAATTTTTGTTGATTACTAATTAATATCTGTTCCGAAATAAATCCAGAACCAAAAAATAAAATACAAAAACCAATTATTCCCATTACTACAAGAATCCAAGAACCTAACCTATAGATTTTTCTACTTATACTATAAGCACCTAAAGCATTATACTTTGCAACTAACTTTGCTATTGCTAAGGGAACCCCCGCTGCAGAAATCTCCAATATAGTAGCATAATAACTATATCCATAATTGAACAAAGCCATCTGTTCTTCTCCACCAATAATTTGATAGAACGGAATTAGATATACAGCTCCCAAAACTTTCGTCAAGATTAAACTTATGCTAAGTATAGCAGTCCCTTTAAACAAGGAATCTTTTTTCAAAATTTTCACATCCAAACTTAATATTTAATTGTAATTAAAATTATTATAAGTATAAATATTGATAGCAAAATACTAAAGCACTAACTAAACTATATGCTGCTACCAACTTCAATACCTTATCCATACGTCTTTTTTTTATTTTTCTATTTGCTACTAACATTATGTACGAACCTAAAAGTAGAACAAACGAGATAATAAAAACTATAACAGATAAAAATATCGCCATACTATCATCCTTTCTTTTTTATATAGCTTTATTTTATCACGATTTCTAAAAATTTTAAACACACTTTATATATATATTTAAAAAAACTCCACAATAATACTTCTCAATGTTAACATAAACTTTTAATGTAAGATTATTTAACATATACTTTATTTTTAAATTTTATTTTGTTATTATACTATATAGATATAAAATATTTATTTCACAAAATCTAATTTGAGAGGTGCTTTTATGGGGTTTAAAGAATTACAAAAAAATCTTCCTGTTTTTTCTATAAGTGTAGTAACTAAGATTACGCAACTTACTGCTAGACAGATAAGATATTATGAAGAAAAAAAACTATTCACTCCTAAACGTACCGAGGGAAACACTAGGCTTTTTTCATTTAATGATATTGATAAACTATTAACTATAAAAGATCTACTTACAAAGGGGTTTAGTTTAAAGGCAATAGATGAAATTATAAATGAGAAAGATGTATCTGCTAAAACTACACAAATCAGACAAATTATCCATAACGACATATTTGCTGGTCCTAACGGATTACCTAGGGAACGCTCAATTGGACGAGGTGACTTATCAAGATTTTATAACAATAAAAAAAATAAATTTTAATGTTAGATTTTTTAACAAATTTTTTACAGAGTTTTAAGGAGAAGACATGGCTAAAACTATTACTAGAGAAGAAATTATTAAAAGAATTGAAGAAGAAAATGTTAAATACATTCGATTACAATTTACTGATATTACTGGAACTATAAAAAACGTAGAAGTACCAGTTAGTCAAATTGAAAAAGTATTAGATAATAAAATGATGTTTGACGGTTCATCAATTGAAGGTTTCGTTCGTATCGAAGAAAGTGATATGTACTTATATCCTGACTTAAATACATTCTTAGTATTTTCATGGGATAGTGAATATGGAAAAGTTGCTCGTTTTATCTGTGATGTATACACAGTTAATGGTAAACCATTTGCCGGAGACCCACGTGGTAATTTAAAACGAACTCTTGAAAGAATGAAAAAACTTGGTTTTGACACTTTAAATCTTGGGCCAGAACCAGAATTCTTCTTATTCAGACTAAAAGAGAATGGGGAACCTAGTTTAGAATTAAATGATAATGGTGGATATTTCGACCTTGCTCCAGTTGATTTAGGAGAAAATGTTCGTCGTGACATCGTACTTGAATTAGAACGCCTTGGATTTGACATTGAAGCAAGTCACCACGAAGTTGCACCTGGTCAACATGAAATTGACTTCAAGTATGACGATGTAATTTCAGCTTGTGATAATATTCAAACTTTCAAATTAATCGTTAAAACTATCGCTCGTAAACATGGACTACATGCTACATTCATGCCAAAACCTATCTTTGGTATTAATGGGTCTGGTATGCACTGTAATGTTTCATTATTTAGTAAAGGGGAAAATAGTTTTTACGATGAAACTAGCGAAAATGGTTTAAGTGAAGTTGCTTCGCACTTTATTGCAGGGATTCTTAAACATGCTCGTAGTTTCACAGCTGTTTGTAACCCTACTGTAAATTCATACAAACGTCTAGTACCAGGATACGAAGCACCTTGTTATGTTGCATGGTCAACATCTAACCGTTCTCCTCTAGTACGTATTCCAGCAGCCCGTGGTAAATCTACACGTGTTGAAGTTAGATCAGTAGATCCAGCAGCAAATCCATACTTAGCTATGTCTACTATTTTAGCGGCTGGCTTAGATGGAATTGAAAATAAACTTATTCCGTCAGAAGAAGTTAGAAGTAATATTTATGTTATGACTCCTGAAGAAAGAATTGCTAATGGGATCGATGAATTGCCATCAACATTATACACAGCCCTAAAAGAATTATCTTCATCTTCTATTATGAAAGAAGCTCTTGGTGATCACATTTTCTATAACTTTATAGAAGCAAAATCAATCGAATGGGATTCATTTAGAACTCAAGTTACCGATTGGGAAATTGATCAATATTTAAAAAATTATTAATTTAAAAGAAACAAGGAATCGCTTAATTACATGCCATTCCTTGTTTTGTCTTTAATAAAAAAGGGAGTGACTCAAAAATCGTGATTTCGGAGAAATCGATTTTGTCGAGTCACCCCCGCACAGTTTATTAGATATCTAAAAAGCTTTTATAAAGCGAATTTAGATATCAATAAACCACTGCGTCTATGAGTTCTCATAGAAACTTTGTTAAAATTTAGGACTTTTAGTTCAGCCCCTTTTTTTTATTAGTATTTAGATAGTAATTCTACTAACGCTTCTTTTGGTTGGTATCCAGTTTTTTCTTCTAATACTTCACCATTTTTCATAATTAATAGTGTAGGAATTGACATAATTCCATATTCACCAGCTGCTTCTTGATTTTCATCAACATTAATTTTGTAGAATTCAATGTTAGTTAATTCATTAGAAACCTCTTCTAATACTGGTGCTAACATTTTACAAGGACCACACCATGGTGCCCAAAAGTCAAATACTTTTACACTATCAGTTTTTGATAGTTCAAAAAATTCTTTATCTGTAATTTCTCTCATTGTTTCTGTCTCCTTTATTACTTATGTTTTTATTTTATAATATCATAGAAAAATATTCAAATTATTTGTCTTACTAATAATTTATTACATCATTGGCATCTGAGGTTGTATTGGCTCATCCTTTGAAACATCTGCTACTACTGCTTCTGTTGATAAGAATAAACTTGATACACTTGCCGCATTTTGCAAGGCAGAACGAGTTACTTTAGTCGGATCTACAATACCAGCTTTAATCATATCAACCCATTCTTCAGTAGCAGCATTAAATCCATATCCTACTTCAACTTCTTTCAGTTTAGCCACGATAACGCTACTCTCTAATCCAGCATTTTCTGCAATTTGACGAACTGGAGCTTCAAGAGCTTTTTTAATTATGTTAATACCTGTTTGTTCATCACCAGTTGCTTCTAGTTTTTCAACTTCAGAAATAACTTGAACAAGTGCAGTTCCACCACCTGGAACTATACCTTCTTCTACCGCTGCACGTGTTGAATTTAACGCATCTTCAATTCGAAGTTTTCTTTCTTTTAATTCAGTTTCAGTGGCAGCACCAACTTTAATAACTGCAACCCCACCCGAAAGTTTCGCAAGTCTTTCTTGTAGTTTCTCACGATCAAATTCAGAACTTGATTCTGCATATAATGCTTTTATTTGTTGAGTTCTACTTTCAATTTTTTCTTTATCACCTTTACCACCAACAATAACTGTATTGTCTTTAGTAACATTAACCTTAGCCGCTTTACCTAGCATTGTAATATTAGCATCTTTTAGCTCAAGACCTAAATCATCAGTAATTAATGTTCCACCTGTTAAAATAGCAATATCTTCTAAAATTGCTTTTCTTCTTTCACCAAATCCTGGAGCTTTTACAGCTACAACATTAAACGTACCACGAAGTTTGTTTACAACAAGTGTAGCAACAGCTTCTTGCTCTATATCATCTGCAATAATTAATAGTGGTTTAGCAGCAGCAACTACTTCTTCAAGTACTGGTAAAATTTCTTGAACCGCACTAATTTTCTTATCCGTTACAAGGACATAAGGATTATCTAAGTCAGCAATCATTTTCTCAGTATCACTAACCATATAAGGAGATAAATATCCTCTGTCAAATTGCATCCCCTCTACTACTTCTAACGTAGTTTCAAGTCCTTGAGATTCTTCAATAGTAATAACTCCGTCATTACCCACTTTATCCATAGCTTCTGAGATGAATTTTCCTATTTCTTCGTCAGCAGCAGAGATTGCACCTACTTGAGCAATTTTATCCTTAGAATCAACTGTAACACTAATCTCACGAAGTCGATCCACAGCGACTTTTACAGCTCTTTCCATACCTTTTCTAATTCCAATTGGATTAGCTCCGCTTGTAACATTTTTTAGACCTTCAGTTATCATTGCTTGAGCAAGTATTGTCGCTGTAGTTGTACCATCTCCTGCAATTTCATTTGTTTTATTAGCAACTTCAGCTACTAACTTTGCTCCCATATTCTCATATGGGTCTTCCAGTTCAATTTCTTTAGCAATTGATACACCATCATTAGTTATTAATGGCGAACCAAATTTTCTATCTAATACAACATTTCTCCCTTTTGGTCCTAATGTTATTTTTACAGCATTCGCTAATTTATCCACACCAACTTTCATCGATTGACGTGCATCTTCTGAAAATTTTAATTCCTTTACCATGATTCCTCCTATAATACTAAAACATCTCTTTATTTAGATACGAACTTAATCTTCAATAACAGCTAAAACTTCTTCTTCATTTACTAAAATATATTCTTCATTTTTGAAGTTAACTTTTTTATAATTATCCGAAAATACAACTTTGCTTCCAGCAGTTAATTCCCCCTCATTATCCTTTGATAATAAACAACTTTCCCCTAAAGCAACTACTACAGCAATATTAGAAGTTTCTTCTTTAGAAGCCAATACTATTCCACTAGTCGTTGCTTTTTCTTCTTCTACTTTTTTTAATAATACATTATCAAATAATGGTTTAATCATATTAATAACCTCTTTAAATAATTTTTTTCTATATATCTTCTGAAATATATAATAAAACAAAAGTCAAAAAAAGTCAAATCATAAAATTCAATAGGTGATATATAATAATATTCAATTTAATTTTAAAATAAATATTTAACAAAAATGTTTATAATTAAAAACATATTTTCCTTAAAGATAAAACGATAACAAAGCCATTCTAATCATTTTATTGAAGCATATTATTTTTATATTTTGGTGTTATATGTTATAATACTATTTGTATAATAATACAATAGAAATTATACGGGAAAATTTTAATATTAATTTAGGAGGAAAATATATGAAATATGTAGTTGTTGGAACATCTCACTTCGGTTACGAAGCTGTTCAAACTATCTTAAAAAACGAGCCTAATGCTGAAATTCACTTATACGAAAGAGGAGCTGGGGCTTCATTTATGGGTTGAGGTAGCCAATCTTATTTAGATGGGACATCTAAAGCGTTATCTGAACTACACTTTGCAACAGAGGAATCTTACCGTTCTCAAGGTATTAACATCCACTGTAACAGTGATGTTGTAGGATTAAACTCAAAAGAAAAATATGTTGTTGTTAAAACACCAGCTGGTGAAGAAAAACAAAGTTACGATAAATTATTATTAAGTCCTGGTGGAGCTGCAATTAAACCTCCATTCGAAGGAATTGAATTAGAAAACATCCATACTTTCCGTGGACCAGAAGACACTCAAGCTGTATATGATTGTATGCAAAACAGTAAAAAAGCTGTTGTAGTTGGTGGTGGATACATCGGTCTTGAAGTTGCAGAATCTTATGCAAAACACGGTATCGATGTGACAATCGTTGACTTCGCACCAAGAATCTTAAATACATACTTAGACCAAGAATTAACAGACATCCTTACTGAAGAAGGTGCTAAGCACAACCTTAAAGTTCGTGGTGGAGAAAAAGTTCTTTCATTCAAAGGTGAAAACGGAAAAGTTACTTCTGTAGTAACTGATCAAGGTGAATACGAAGCAGATACAGTTATCGTATCTGTTGGTGTTCGTCCAGATGCATCTTGGTTAAATGGAGAATTAGAAATGACAGAACGTGGTTTTGTTGTTACTAACGAATATTTAGAAACTTCTGCTGAAGATGTATATGCTGGAGGAGACTCTACTCTTCTTCCATACGCTCCAACACGTGGAGAATTACCAATAGCTCTTGCTACTCTAGCTCGCCGTCAAGGTGTAGTGGCTGCATTAAATGCTATGGGTACAAAAACTAAAATGCCTGCAGTAAACGGTACTTCTGCATTATCATTCTTTGATTACAAATTTGTAAGTACTGGATTATCTCAAAACGGTGTAGGTCTATACGACGGTAAAGTAGCTTCTAAATATGTAGAAGAAAGAATCTACCCTGACTTCATGAGAAAAGAAAACAATCTAGTTCACATGAAAGTTTACTATGATGAAGATACTCACAGAGTTCTAGGAGCTCAATTTATGTCTAAACACGACGTTTCTAGTGCTATCGCAGCTTTATCAATAGCTATCGCATCAGACTGGACATTAGAACAATTAGCACTTGCTGATATATTCTTCCAACCAGAATTTGACCGTCCATGGCACTTCATTAACGTACTTGCTATGGCAGCTCTAGACTACAAACTAGGTGGAGCAGATAAATTACTATTCTAGTATAATGAAAAAAGTTCACAGAAAAATTTCTGTGAACTTTTTTATTCTGAAATTACTTGATCTAAATTTGATACTATTCTCGCTCTTCCCTGTACTTTAAAGTTTACGATATTATCAAAAATATTTAGAATAATAACTTCTCCCTTATTTAATATTTCTAGAGCTTCTTCATTATTGGTCTTCTTAGTAATAACTTTTACATTATCTACTTCTGCTCTAATAATAATATAACTACTCTCCTTCATAATCTACTCCTTATATTACCAGTTATTTTTATAACTTAATTTTATATTGAATATCTTTTACTAATTCTGTGTCTTCTAAGAAAATACCAGTTTTTTTACTAGTCACTGTTTTTGATCCGATTTTCTTGATTCCACGCATAGCCATACACATATGTTCCGCTTCAATAATTACATACACACCTTTTGGTTGTAATTGTTCTTCAATTGCGTTTACTAACATAAGCGTCATATCTTCTTGAATTTGTAGTCTACGACTAGCACTCTCAACTAAACGCGCTAGCTTACTAAGTCCTGTAATCTTTTTATTATTTGGAACATATGCTATATGACATACCCCATAGAAAGGTAGCATATGATGCTCACATAATGAATAAAACTGAATATCCTTTACTAAAATAGGTTCATCATTATCTGATTCAAAAAATGTATTTATCTCTTCTTTTGGATCTACATTTGTTTTAGATAATAATTCTTCATACATTTTTACACATCTTTTAGGTGTATCCAGTAATCCAGCTCTTGATGTATCTTCACCAATATTTTCTAATAATGTTTTTATAAGTTCTTGTGATTGTTCTTTATTTTTCAAAACTATCCTCCGTTTTTATAAAAAAAAGAGCTACTAAGTAGTAACTCCTCTTTTTGAATTAAATTGTTATTATTTAACTGCGTCTTTAAGAGCTTTACCAGCTTTGAAAGCAGGAACTTTGCTTGCAGCGATTTCGATAACTTCGTTAGTTTGAGGGTTACGTCCTTTACGTGCAGCTCTTTCTCTAACTTCAAAGTTACCAAATCCGATAATTTGGATTTTTTCACCTTTAGCTAAAGTTTCTTCAACTGTTTCTACGAATGCTTCGATAGCAGCAGTTGCTTGTTTTTTTTGTAGTCCTGATTTCTCAGCAACTTTTGAAATTAATTCTGATTTATTCATTAATTCTTTACCTCCATTATTGAGTAACGGTTCTACCGTTTCACTTATTAAATATTACCATATAAATCGCTAATAATCAAGGTTTTATTATATAAATTTAGCCTTTTTTAGCATTTTTTCTATATTTTAATTAGTAATTTTCAAATTATTTTATCTTTCTACTAATACGTAAACTTATTTATTCAAATTTATTTAATTCTTCTGCGGCCATCTTATTCATAAGGTTGTTAACACAGTCTTTTATACTAAGTCCTTCATACAATACTTTGTATATATTTTCAGTAATTGGCATATACACATCAAACTTCTTAGACAAGTAATAACATACTTTTGTAGTTCTCACACCTTCAGCTACCATATCTAATTTTTTAATAGCTTCTTCTAATGAATATCCTTGTCCTATTAAATAACCGCAATTATAGTTTCTTGAATGTTTAGATGTACATGTTACTACTAAGTCACCTATTCCTCCAAGACCTAAGAACGTCATTTCATCAGCACCTAGTTTTTTCCCTAATCTTGTTATCTCGATTAACCCACGTGTTAATAATGCTGCTTTAGCATTATCCCCATAAGCCATCCCATCAATTATTCCACATCCAAGGGCAATTATATTCTTTAAAGCACCACCAACTTCAACACCAATCAAATCTTTATTAACATAAATTCTAAAATATTTATTATGGAAGATTTCTTGTGCTAATTTATTTAATTCATCATTTTTTGATGCAATAGCAACTACTGTAGGGTTTCTTAAAATTAACTCTTCTGCATGAGATGGACCACTAAGCACTCCCACACCTTTAAGTTTATCACTATCAATTTCATCAGATATAACCTCTGACATCCTCTTGTTAGTATCCATCTCTAAACCTTTAGATACATGGATTATATATTTTGGTTTATCTAAATATTTATTGATTTCCTTTGATACTTCTCTCATCACTTTTGTAGGAACTGCAATAACAATTACATCTGCAAACTCAACTGCTTCTTTTAAACTACTAGTAGCAACAACTTCCTTAGGTAAAATAGCATTTTTTAAATATCTACTGTTTGTGTGATGTATATTAATTTCATCACGCGATTTCTCACTTCTTGAATATAATAATAGTTCATGCCCATTATCAACAACAGCCTGAGATAAAGCTGTTCCCCAACTTCCTGAACCTATCACAGATATTTTCATCGTTCTGTCCTCACTATATTTTATTCTTTCTATCATTATATCAAATTTTTTTAAAATATACATTAATTTTACATTAAAGCATGAATTAATCTTTCCTTAATAACTATAGTAATATTTAAATTTACTATACTATTTTTTTCCTTAGAACTATGATATAATTTAAGCATAATAATAAAAAGGAGGTAATTTTATGAATTGGTTTGAAATTACTCTAATAGATGGAAATCGTGGATTAATCAACTTAAACAATATCGTTGATGTTTGGAAAGGACTAAATGATGAGTATGCCACTATTTCTCAAGTAAATGGAGAAGAAATTGAAGTGCCTGCATCAGAATATGATAGGTTAAAACGTGCTTTAGATATGAAAGGATACGTATTAGGAGGATTCTAATATGGCTAGATTTTTAAAAATATTTCTTACTTTATTATCAATTACTGCAATTGCTATAGGATTATATTATTACTTCAATGGCTCTTTTTCATCGACAAATGGTGATCAAGTTGATGATAAAACTAATATAGAAAATATAGTGAAAAGCGATTCATCTTCTCAAGAAAAAATTGAAGGAACTGTAGTAGCTAAACGTTCTACAGAAAACAACTAATTTTACGAAAGGATATTACTATGAAAAAGAAAACTTTAAAAAAACTAACAAGCTTATTTCTTACTTCGACACTTATTCTTTCTACATTAAGCGCATCAAGTATAAATATAGTAGAAGCAAAAGGTTCTTCAGCAAGGCCTAATGCATCAAGATCAAGTTCTAAGCCTAGTTCTTCTAAACCATCTAGTAGCAAGTCAAGTTCTAAACCTACTACTTCAACTGCTAGTAGTAAACCAACTACAGGAACTAAAAAGAACTTTTCAAATAGTACAAATGGTTCATATAATAAAGATTACAATAGTTACAATAATCAAGGATATAAAAGACAATACACAGACTATATAAACAATAACTATAGAACTAGTGGTTTCTTTTCTGGAAGCACTATAACTAACGCTCTTTTATGGTATACACTATTTAATTCTGCAACTTCACACAATCATGTTCAAGCAAGTGATAAGCAAAAAGAATTAGTCGACAATGTAAAAGATTCGAAAGTTCCAGTTTATATGCTTGAAATTAAAACTAAAGATGGTGAAACAAAACACGTTACCGTTACAAAAGAACAATATGAAAAAGTTAAAGAAGGGGATAATATCTCTTTAGATAACGGAAACTTAGAAATTAAAAATCAATAATATTTAATCTTGTTCAAGAGTATAAGAGTACTCTTGGACATTTTTTAATTAAACATATCATACAAAAAAACTTTCGAAATAGTTTCCTACTTCGAAAGTTTTTTTAATTTTATTCTTCTGAATATTTAGCTTTACGAGCTGCTTTTTCACGAGCTGCTTTATCTAATTCTTTTTTACGTAGACGAATTGACTCTGGAGTTACCTCTAAGTATTCATCATCACTTAAGTACTCAAGACTTTCTTCTAAAGTCATAATGCGAGCTTTTTTAAGTGTTACTGTTTGGTCTTTTGTAGAAGAACGTACGTTTGTTTGAGCTTTAGCTTTTGTGATGTTAACTGTTAAGTCATTTTCACGGCTGTTTTCTCCAACAATCATACCACCATATACATCAGTACCTGGTTCAATAAATACTGTACCACGATCTTCTAAACTTGAGATAGAGTATGCTGTAGCTTGACCATTTTCTAAAGCTACTAATACACCATTACGACGTCCACCAACACGTCCTTTTTGCATTGGTTGGTAAGAGTCAAATGTGTGGTTAATAATACCATATCCTTTAGTCATAGACATGAATTCTGTAGAGTATCCGATAAGTCCACGAGCTGGAACGTTAAAGATAAGACGAGTTTGTCCATTTCCATCAGCTTGCATATCTACCATATCACCTTTACGTTGCCCTAATGATTCAATAACAGCACCAACACTTTCATCTGGTACATCAACTTGAACACGTTCAACCGGTTCGCAATCTACACCATCAATGTTACGGATAATTACTTCTGGTTTAGATACTTGAAGCTCGTAACCTTCACGACGTAAGTTTTCGATAAGAATTGATAAGTGAAGTTCCCCACGTCCACTTACTACCCAAGAATCACTTGTATTAGGTTCTACTCGTAATGAAACGTCTGTTTCTAATTGTTGCATTAATCTATCTTCTAATTTACGAGCTGTAACAAATTTTCCTTCTTTACCAGCAAATGGTGAGTTATTAACTAAGAAAGTCATTTGTAGTGTTGGTTCATCAATGTGAAGTACTGGTAATGCTTCTTGATGATCTGTTGGACAAACTGTTTCCCCAACGTTAATATCATCCATACCACTTACTGCAACGATATCCCCTGCATGCGCTTCTTGAATTTCTTCACGTTTTAATCCAAAGTAACCAAAAATCTTAGTTACACGGAAGTTTTTAACTGTTCCGTCAAGTTTCATAAGAGAAACTGATTCTCCTACTTTCATACTTCCACGGAATACACGTCCAATACCAATACGTCCAACATAGTCATTATAGTCTAATAATGCTACTTGGAATTGAAGAGGTTCATCACTATTATCTTTTGGTGCTGGAACATAATCAATTACTGTTTCATATAAACATTGCATGTTTTCTTCTTGAGCACTTGGATCACTTTCTAAAGAAGCTGTTCCATTAATAGCAGATGCATAAACAACTGGGAATTCAAGCTGTTCATCGTTTGCTCCTAATTCGATAAATAAATCGATAACTTCATCTACTACTTCTTCTGGGCGAGCTGAAGGTTTATCAATTTTATTTACAACAACGATTGGTTTTAAGTTTTGTTCTAAAGCTTTTTTAAGAACGAAACGTGTTTGAGGCATTGTCCCTTCATAAGCATCTACTACTAGAAGAACACCATCTACCATTTTCATAATACGTTCTACTTCTCCACCAAAGTCTGCGTGTCCTGGTGTATCAAGAATATTAATTCTTTTACCTTTATAATCAATAGCTGTATTTTTCGCTAAGATCGTAATTCCACGTTCTCTTTCTAAATCATTAGAGTCCATTGCTCTTTCTTCTACATGCTCATTTGAACGGAAAATTCCTGATTGTTTTAATAATTCATCAACCAATGTTGTTTTACCATGGTCAACGTGAGCTATAATTGCAATATTTCTAACATCGTCTCTTAATTGTACTGACATTTTTTTCTCCTTGTTCTTACTTTATAAAACATACTAAATTCTCGAATACATTTTATTTAATCTAACTTAACAATAATACCATTATTTCATCTTATTGTAAACAAATATACTAGCTAAAACTCTATAATTTACGATATTTTTTTTCGTTAGCACTTTCAAAAAAAAGAGATCGAGTATGACTCGATCTCACTTAAAATTATTCTTTTATTATGGGTGTACTGGAATCATCCATCCAAGTACTCTAGTTGATTGAAGTGCGACGATAGCACACACAATAATTAATAGGATGAAACTGTGTTTAACTGTAAATTTAAGTAAGTCTGACTCTCTTCCTACTAATCCAACCGCTGCAGCTGCTACTGCGATAGATTGTGGAGAAATCATTTTACCTACTACTCCTCCAGATGCGTTAGCCGCTACTGCTAATAGTGGATCCATTCCTACTTGGCTAGCTGTAACTTGTTGTAATTTAGCGAATAGTAAGTTAGCTGATGTATCAGAACCAGTGATGAATACTCCAATCCATCCAAGTGCTGGAGATAAGAATTTAAATGCTCCTCCAGTTGCCGCTAAAGCATATCCTAGAGTATTTGACATACCTGATGCATTCATGATGTAAGCAAATCCTACTACGAAACAGATTGTTAGTAATGCAATTTTAACTTCATTAAATGTTTGCGCGAAAGTTATAGCTGCATCTTTCCAACTAATTTTAATGATAAATTTAGATATTATCGCTGCTACTAAGATTGCTGTACCAATTGATCCTACTAAATCTAACTTGAATACTGCAGCTATTTCTTTACCAGATACTGAACTGATAATATTGTTGTGAATAAATGGAACCTTCGGATTTAAAGCAATTGTTTTGAAGAATGCTTTAGAAGATTTCATAGTCCATAAGAAGATAATCACTGTTAATACTACGAATGGTGACCAAGCTACTAAAACCTCGTTTAAGCTGTGTTTTGCTTTAACATTGTCTTTTCCATCAACTTCTTTTTCATCAGCAAATCTCCAAGTTGTTTTTGGTTTCCAGAATTGAAGTAAAACAACGATTGAAACTAATGATACTAATGAAGAAAGAATGTCAGGTAATTGTTCTCCCATATAGTTAGAACTTATGAATTGTGCTATCGCAAATGACCCACCAGATACTAATAATGCAGGCCATACTTCTAATGTTTTCTTAAATCCAGCCATGATTAATACTAAGTAGAATGGAATAAAGATAGACACTAATGGTAATTGACGTCCAATCATCGCTGCGATTTCAGCAGCTGCGATTGGTGATCCATTTGCATAAGTTGCTAATCCATCCATAGCTGTTACCGGTGCTCCAACTGCTCCGAATGCTACTGGCGCAGTATTAGCGATCATACAAACACCTGCAGCATAAAGTGGTTTAAATCCTAAACCTACTAATAATGAAGCCGTGATTGCTACCGGTGCTCCAAATCCTGCAGCTCCTTCTAAGAAAGCCCCAAATGAGAATGCAATGATTAATGCTTGGATACGACGGTCATCAGTTAATGAAGTAATACTGTCTCTGATAATATCAAAGTGACCAGTTTTAACTGTCATTTTATATAAGAATACTGACGTTAAAATAATCCAACCGATAGGCATAATACCGTATACCATACCGTGAATTGTTGAGAACGCTGCGAATTGGAATGGCATTTTAAAGAATACGCATGCAATTACAATTGCTACTAATAAAGTTAAAAGTCCTGTTAACCACCCTTTAACTTTAAATCCTGCTAGTGCTACTAAGTAAAACACAATCGGAATTAATGCAACAAGTGCAGAAAGATATAAATTATCAGCAACCGGCTGTAATAATTGAGTGAATTTTTCCATAAATACACTTCTCCTTTGTATAAATATATTTTGTTTGGTTTGTGAAAATCTATTGTTTTTAACTACCAAATAATATGTTAACTAAAAATAAAATATTGTAAAAATTCTTAACTGTTTATTCTAAAGACTATTTCTCTCCGTCTCTTTAAATCAGATATATAACAGTTTTTTTGCTGTTACATTTTTTACTATTTAGATATAATAACTCTTTTAGATTTGATGGTAATTTGTCAACGATTTTCTTGTTTACATTAAATATTGTAGCACGCTTTCATTTAAATGTAAAGCGTTTTTTTAGTTATTTTTACAACATTCTTAAAAAATCCACTAATACCAAAGAAAATAATATATATTTTTTTGAAAAAATTAACGTTGTTTTTTTATAACAGTTCTATTTTAAGAAAATATTAATTATTAGAATCCATATCATAAAGTAATATTCTTCTATTATTTTATACTTCATATAATAAAAAAACATATTGTAATAAACTTTATCACAATATGTTTCTCTATATTTTTTATAAAATAATACGTAGTTTTTTAATATTTTTGTTTGTCTTTTAATACTCTATTAATTTCTTTATTTGCTTCTTTTTGCTTCAGTACATGACGTTTATCATAATTCTTTTTACCTTTAGCAACCCCTATTAATAGCTTAGCATAGCCATTTTTAATATAAAGTTTCAGTGGAACAATACTCATTCCTATTTCATTTTGAATATTAGTTAATGAAGCTATCTGTTTTTTCTTTAGTAATAATTTTCTTACTCTTAATGGTTCATGATTAAATCTATTTCCCTCTTCAAAATGAGAAATATGCATATTATAAACAAACATTTCACCTAATCTTGTTTGGCAATAAGAATCCTTTAAATTAATTCTTCCACGGCGGATTGATTTTATTTCTGTACCAGTTAAAACTAAACCTGCCTCATATGTTTCTTCTATGAAATAATCATGATTTGCTTTTTTATTCTGAGCTATTACTTTAATTTCTTTATTCATAATATCTTCCTCTACTTATTACTTATTATTGATTTATGTTTTAATATTTTAAAATCTATCTCCTGATTTTCTAAATCAACATTTGCGACTTTAACAATGACCTCATCTCCAAGTCGGTATACTTTTTTCTTTCTTCTTCCAATTAATATCATATTTTTTTGATCATACGTATAATAATCATCATTCATAGCTTTAATATGAACTAAACCTTCAATATTACTTCTCTCTAACGTTATAAATACTCCAAAGTTAGTAACACTAGAAATAATTCCTCTGAACGTCTGTTCTTGATATTTAAGCATATACTCACACTTTTTCATTCTGTCAACTTCACGTTCACAATCTACAGCTCGTTTTTCATATTCTGAAGAACTTTCTGCCAATTCTGGTAGTTTTGTTATGAATCTATCAATAGTTTTATCTGATACGTCTCCATTGAATAAATAAGTTCTTATCATTCTATGTACCAATAAGTCAGGATATCGTCTTATTGGCGATGTAAAATGAGTATAATATTTTGTAGCTAATGCAAAGTGTCCAATATTATTTGTAGAATATCTAGCTTGATTCATAGTTCTTAGTAAAATTGTAGAAAGCATCGGCTCTACCACTTCACCCTTGAATTTTCTAAGCATATTGGCAAGAATATAAGGTTCAATTTCGTCAATTTTCCCTTTTGTTCTATATCCTAGACTAGCCGCAATATCAAAAAATTGTCTAAGTTTTTCAACTTTTGGCTCTTCATGAATACGATAAATGAATGGTACTTGCATCCAAAAGAAATGCTCTCCAATAACTTTATTTGCACTTAACATAAAATCTTCAATAAGGCGTTCTGATATACCTCTTTCTCTCAACACTATATCTAGTACTTCACCATTCTCATCTACAACAACTTTTGATTCCGGTTTATCAAAATCAATTGCACCTCTATTTTCTCTATTTTTACGAATTTTTTTGGATAATTCTAGCGCTATATTTAACATCGGCACATAGTCTTTGTATTCTTCTATAACTTCTTTATTTTCTGCATAGACTTCATTAACCTTTTTATAAGTTAATCGACCTTTAGATTTTATTACCGCTGGATAGATATCATAACTCTCAGGATAACCTTTGGAATTAAAATCAATATCACAACAAATGGTATACCTCATTACATGTGGGTTTAACGAACAAATATTATTAGATAATTTTCTCGGTAGCATTGGTACAACTCTATCTGCTAAATAAACACTACATCCTCTATTGGCAGCTTCTTTATCTAATGGACTATCTTCCGTAACATATCTACTGACATCGGCTATAAAAACTTTCAATCTATAACCTTTTTTAGTTTTAACTACCGAAACGGCATCATCTAAGTCTTTTGCATCATCTCCATCAATTGTAACTACCATTTCATTTGTACAATCTATATATTTATCTTCAAGTTTAATCTCTTCGCTAATTTCTTCAGTTTGTTCAACTACTTCCTTTGGAAATTCATTCGGGACATTATGTTTATATATCACTGAAAGAATATCAACTCCTGGATCATCTTTGTGACCTATTGACTTGATTATTATCCCTTTATGATCTTCAAAGCTGACCTTAGAGTAATCAGTAATTTCAACCAACACCTTAGTTCCATCAACTAAATTGAAGTTCTTCGCATTAGTTATTTTTATATATTTTACAATATTTTTATCATCACTTTTTACAAAAGAGAAAAATTTTCCATTAGTTAATGTTCCAACTGTATACTTAGTATTTCTTTCTAGTACTTTTTGAACAATACCTTCTAGATTACGATCATCTTTATATACACTATCAACTTTAACTAAAACAACATCACCAGTCATGGCACTTTGAGTAAATCCTTTAGGTACATAGACTTCTATTCCTAAATCAGCCGAATAAACAAATGCAAAGCCTTTTTGATGTAATCTAATTACCCCTTCTACTTCTAAGGCCTCTTTGATATAAAGAAATTTCTCATTAGGTAATTGAGTTATCACTAATTTTCTTTCTAACTTTCCAACATTCTTAACTAACTCAACAAATTCTTTTGCTGAATCAATATTTAATTTTTCTTTTAAATCTTCAATACTTAAAACTTTATCTTCTTTGAATATTTTTTCAATTTTTTCTAACATATAATCCTCCTTTTTTAGATTATACAACATATAATTATTTCTATAAAAATAAACCTAAAATGAAATTACATTTTAGGTTTATCATTGTTTAGTCTATAATTTTAACCAAGTAAGACACACTAGTGTTATAAAAAATATTAGTCCTAGTACTATTGTAATTCTTTGTAAAACTAATTCAGCACCTCTTACTTTTTGTTTTCCAAACAGTTCTTCTGCTCCACCAGTTAATCCAGATAAACCTCCAGATTTACTTTCTTGTAATAAAACTACTACAATTAACAGAATACTGCTCACTATTGCTATTGTCATTAAAAAAGTGTGCATACTCTCCTCCTAAAATAATCATTCGTTAATACAATACAATTTATATTAACACATTTTTTCAAAAAAAGCAAATTTATTAAACAATTCTTGTGAATATTATTCTTCCTGAAGATGTTTGTAGTACACTTTGCACTTCAACTTCAACAGTTTTACCTACGGCACGTTTACCATTTTCAACAACAATCATTGTACCGTCTTCAGTATATGCTACACCTTGATTATTTTCCTTACCTTCTCTTAGAACCTGAACTTCTAATTTTTCGCCTGTAGTTAACATAGGTTTTACAGCATTACTTAAATCATTAACATTTAAAACCTTAATAGATTGTAAAGTAGCAAGTTTATTAAGGTTATAATCAGTTGTTATAATAGCACATTTATATTTTAAAGCATAGTCAATTAGTAGATTATCTACACCTTTATGCTCGTTATAATTGTATTTATTATCAATCTCAAGATCAATTTCTTTCATTTTTTGAAGGTGCTCAACACAATCTAACCCTAATCGACCTTTTGCACGTTTTAATGGATCTTCCGAATCTGAAATTAATTGTAATTCTTTTAATACAAATTCAGGAACTATAATTTTCCCTTCTAAAAACCCAGTTCTAGCAACATCTTGAACTCGTGAATCTATTAAGGCACTTGTATCAACAACTTTAGCTACTACTTTCTTAGTTTTCACTTTAGTTTCTTTTTCTTTTGGTTTAGATCCAAATTTAAACGCTGTAAGTATATTTAAAAATTCACCTTCACGTCTATATCCAAGTACTAATCCTAAGTATCCAAAAACAATATAAATCACAGCCGAAATAATTCTACCCATTATTCCCACACCAGCTATAACATCTACTCCTGATGAAAGTAAACTAGCTAACAGTAATCCAAGAATTAATCCTATTGTCGTGAAAACAATTTTTTGTATTGGTGTTCTAGTAAGACGATCTTCGATTCTTTTTAACATTGCTACAAATCTATCTGAAAATAATAAAGACATTAATACAAAAAATACTGTAGTTCCAATTGTAACAATGATTCTTAACATCGTCTCACTCATTGAAGTAAATATATTATAATAAATCAATGCACTAGTTGTTAGTGTTCCAACAGTTATTCCTAGAAAAAAGGAAATTGTAATTAAAACTTTTTTCAACATGAAAATCACTCCTTTAAATATTTAATTGTAATTTAAAATTATTAATTATTCTCTAATAATTTTATATTGTATGATAGAGAGATATAAAACATCTCTTCTAACTATTCTACTACATTCTACTTAAAATTAACATAATTAAATTCAAAATAATTTAAGTTTTTTTATACTAATAGATGAATAGAGAAATAAATATACTAAATCTCTACTCACCTATAATTATTTATTTAAAAAACATTGCTAAAAGCTATGTCTAAACATTCTCTAATATCTTTTACCGGTATTATTTCAATCCCATCTGGAAAATCAGAATTTTTCATATTACCGATTGGCACTATAACACGTTTAAATCCATGTTTTTTAGCCTCATTGATTCTTTGTTCAATTCTACTTACTCTTCTCACTTCTCCAGTTAATCCAACCTCACCAATGAAACAATCATTCATATTAACCGCAATATCTTTAAAACTTGAAGCAACAGCCATAACCACACCTAAGTCTACTGCAGGATCATCAATCTTGACTCCACCTGATACCTTAACATAAACATCTTGTTGTTGAAGTAGATACCCTGCTTTCTTCTCAAGAACAGCCATTAATAGAATTAATTTATTATACTCTAATCCAGTAGAAATTCTTCTTGGGTTATTAAAAGCAGTTGGTGTTGTTAATGATTGAATTTCTACAAGAAGTGGTCGGCTACCTTCCATTGTACTTATAATTGTTGCCCCTGCAAGATTTTTGCTTCGTTCCTCAAGAAACATCTGAGAAGGGTTTGCTAAATCCTCTAGTCCACTATGTTTCATTTCAAAAATACCAATTTCATTAGTAGATCCAAAACGATTTTTTACTGCTCTAAGAATTCTGTAACTATGTTGCCCTTCTCCTTCAAAATATAACACTGTATCAACCATGTGTTCAAGCATACGTGGTCCTGCAATAGTTCCTTCTTTAGTAACATGCCCTACTATAAATATTGCTATATTTAAACTCTTAGCAATCTTCATAAGTTGTTGTGTACATTCTCTAACTTGAGTAATACTTCCTGGAGAATTTTCTAGGTTAGGGTTATAAATTGTTTGAATTGAGTCAATGACTAAAAACTGTGGTTTTATTTTTTTTACAACTTGATAAATTAAATTTAAATCAGTTTGCGCATAAACAAACAGTTCATCCGTGTTATTTTTTAACCTATCAGCTCTTATTTTAACCTGTCTCACAGACTCCTCACCTGTTACATAAAGAACATCGTGTTCTTTGGCTAAATATGCTGATATCTGAAGAAGCAATGTAGATTTACCGATACCTGGATCTCCACCTAAAAGGACTAATGATCCTCCTACAACTCCTCCACCTAAAACCCTATTTAATTCACCGCTATCTGTAAGTGTTCGTGGAACATCCTGTGTAGAAACTGATTTTAGTTTCCCAGCTTCTACACGTTCTGTATCATTTATTTTAACTTCAAATTCTGTATGTTTAGTAGCCTTTTTTGCTTCAACTACTTCTTCCATAGATGCCCATTTTTTACAATTAGGACATCTTCCCATATATTTTAAGCTTTGGTAACCACAGGCATTACATTCGTATTTAACATTTACCCTTGCCATAATTACCTCTTAGTTTTCTTTACAACAAAATTATCATTTTTATAATCAATATTAATAGTTCCAGTTAATTCAGGATTTCTTAATAGTTCTTCACTTAATAAGTCTTCAATATTTTTTTGAATACTACGTTTTAATGGACGTGCTCCGTATTCTTTTATACTACCGTCTTCAACGATTTTAGCCATGGCTTTTTTCGTAAGTTTAATAGTAATATCTCTATCTGCTAATCTCTTAGATAATCCATCAATTAATAACTCAGAAATTTTTTCTAATTCTTCTTTTTCAAGAGTTTTGAAGACAATAATATCATCTATTCTATTTAAGAATTCTGGACGATATTGTTTTTTCAATGCTTCCATCATAGTATTCTGAACATTTTTGTAATCATTTTTAATTGATTCACTTCCACCAAATCCTACGAATTTTTGATCATTTAGTTCACTTACTCCAACATTTGAAGTCATGATAATGATAGTATTTTTGAAATCTACTACGCGACCTGAAGCATCTGTTAAACGTCCGTCATCCAACACTTGTAATAGAATATTAAAGATCGATGGGTGAGCTTTTTCAATTTCATCAAATAGTACTACAGAATATGGTTTTTGACGAACTTGTTCTGATAGTTGTCCTGCTTCCTCATATCCCACATAACCTGGAGGAGCTCCCACAAGTCTACTAATTGAGTGTGGTTCCATATACTCACTCATATCAATACGTATCATATTATCTTCTGAACTAAACAATGCTTCAGATAAACTTTTCGCAAGTTCTGTTTTCCCTACCCCTGTAGGGCCTAAGAAAATAAAACTTCCTATCGGTCTATTCGGTGCTTTGAACCCACTTCTCGCTCTTCTAACTGCTTTTGCTAGACTTACTACAGCTTCATCTTGTCCAATAACTCGTTTGTGTAAAATTTCTTCTAGTTTTAAAAGTCTTTCACTTTCTGTTTCTGTTAATTTAGTAACAGGTACACCAGTCCAAGCAGCAAGAACTTCAGCTACATGCTCAGCACTAATTTTAATTTTATCTTTTGATAAACTGTCTTGCCAAGAAATTTTAAATTGTTCAATTTTACTAATTACTTGGTTAACTTCATCACGTTTTTTAGCTGCTATTTCGAATTCTTGATTAATTACAGCTCTATCTTTTTCTTTATTTAAACGACTTAATTCATCTTCATATTCTTTTAATTTTTCTGGAGATTTATAAAATCTTAATTTAACTTTAGAACAAGCTTCATCGATAAGGTCAATTGCTTTATCTGGTAAACATCTATCAGTAATATATGTTGTACTTAACTTAACCGCTGCATCTAAAGCTTCATCTAAAATTTCCACATTATGATGTTCTTCATATTTATGACGTAATCCTTCAAGAATTTTAATTGAATCTTCTGTATTTGGTTCTTCAACTTTAATCGGTTGGAATCTACGTTCTAAAGCTGCATCTTTTTCAAAATATTTTCTATATTCTTCAGTAGTTGTAGCTCCTATACATTGAATTAAACCACGTGATAATGCTGGTTTTAGGATGTTTGATGCATCGGCACTACCTTCAGTCCCTCCAGCTCCAATTATCGTATGAATTTCATCGATAAATAAAATAATATCTCCTGCATCTTCTATTTCAGTAATGATATTTTTTAATCTTTCTTCAAATTCACCACGATACTTAGTACCTGCAAGTAAAGTTCCCATATCTAGAACCATAACTCTCTTACCTAATAAATTACTCGGAACATTTTGAGATACTATTCTTTCTGCTAAACCTTCAACAATAGCTGTTTTCCCAACTCCAGGTTCTCCAATCAATACCGGATTATTCTTAGTACGTCTATTTAAAATCTCTATCATACGAGTAATTTCTTTATCACGTGCTAAAACCGGATCTAATTTGTTATTAAATGCATCTTTAGTTAAATCTTTAGCTAATGAATTTAAAGTTTTAGTTTTTGCTGAACTATCTTCTGGTGCTTCTAATTTTTTAAATCCATCAAATAATTTAGACAGTAATCCTTGGCTTTGTTTTAATAATTCAAATAGTTCCGTAATTAATGCATCAACATTAACTCCTAACTTATCAGTTAATAAACGAACCGCAGTCCCTGTTTTCTCATTAAGTAAAGATAATAGTAAGTGCTCGCTTGTAACTACAAAACTAGATGTATCATCTGCAAATTGTTGACTTTTTTCTATAGTTCTAACAGCTCCATTTGTATAATCTATCTTCATTAAAACATTACGATAAAAATCAGTACCTTCTAATTCTGCTTCATAAAAGTCTACTACGTTTTTTCTGAAGTCATCATAATAAACACCATATTTATTAAGTGTTTTACATGACAATGTATTATTCATACTCAACATAGCTAATAGTAAGTGTTCAGTTCCTACGGCCTTAACACCAAAATCATTAGCTTCTTCTTTTGCTGTCGTTAGCACCATAAGGGCCGTTTCATTAAATCTTATGTACATAACCTTATCCTCTCTTATTATATTTTATATTTGTTAAAAATCTTATTGTTAAATCTTTTAAATTCGCTTTTGTTTTAGAAATCATCTCTTCAGCACTATTTTCATCAATATGCTCTAAAAACTGATTATGCACTTCTGTAATAATCTCTACGCTATCTATAAAATGATTGTAATCAAATTTATCTATGTATTCTTTTTCAAGTAGAATTTTAGCTATTCTCATAGCTTCATCTACCTCTAAAATTTCATTATCTATTGTCTCAATTAAATAGTCTATGTAATCTTTATTTTTGTGAAGGGTTATTTTAGTAATTCTAATAAATCCTCCCCCACCACGTTTACTTTCTATAATAAATCCATGCTCCGGAGTAAATCTCGTTTTTATTACATAATTTAATTGGGATGGTACACAGTCAAATTTTTGTGCGACATTACTTCTTTTAATAATTATATGATCCTCTGTTGCCTCATTAAATAAGTTCATAATATATTGTTCAAGAATATCTGTCATATTATTATTCATAAGGGCACCTCCTTTATTGACTAAAATTGACCTTTATTAAATTATACTACATCTACAATATTTTGTACACAAAAAACATTGATTTTTAAGCCTAAACACATAAAAAAAGAGAACGTTTTTATAAAATCGAAATATTGTCTTAATCGATATTATAAAGTCATTCTCATTTTAAATTCTAATAAGTTTCTGTATCTAAATCATAATCTACAGTTAACTAATTATTTATTAATTTTTGATCTTCTATTAAATATTAAATTCATTATAATAGCAACTATTGTTCCTAGTACTATACCACTATCAGTAAACATACGAACAAAACTTGGTAATTGTGCAAATGCTGTTGGTACTGTAGTGACACCCAGTCCTAATCCCACTGAACAAGCTATTATCATAAGATTTTCCTGTTTAGCAAAGTCTGTATTACCTAACATCTTAACTCCATATGCTAGAACCATACCAAACATACTAATCATCGCTCCTCCCAATACTGGTTGAGGTACAATTGTAGCTAAAGCTCCGATTTTTGGAATAGATCCAAAAACTAGTAGTAAAAGTACCATTACATACATCACTTTTTTACTTTTCACACCTGAAATTTGCACAAGACCTACATTTTGAGAATAAGTTGTATACGGGAATGCATTTACTAATGAACCTATCATTACAGCTAAACCTTCAGCTAAGTAACCTCTTCGTAAATCAGGTTCTTTAACTTCTTGATTACAAATATTTCCTAGGGCATAATATACACCAGTTGATTCAATCATACTAACAATCCCCACTATAACAAATGTTAAAATAGCACTCATATTAAATTCAAAACCAGTAAATTTAAATGGTGTTGGATGTTGGAACCAACCCGCTTGTGATACTTCTGATAAACTCACCAATCCCATAAAACTAGCAATAACTGTACCAGATACTAATCCTAGAAGAATAGCAATTGATTGGATAAATCCAGTAGTAAATTTATATATTACTAAAATAATTGCTAAAGTAATACATGCTAGTAAAATATTTTTTGGATTCCCGAAATCTTTTGATCCTTCTCCTCCTGCAATATAATTCATCGCAACAGGCACTAAAGTAATACCAATAATCGTTACTACACTTCCTGTAACAACAGGAGGGAATAATTTAGCCACCTTCGCAAAAAACGGTGCTATTAATACAACAACCAACCCAGAAACGAAAATAGCTCCATACATAGTTGGTAATCCAGAACTATTACCTATAGCTATCATCGGTGCTACTGCAGTAAAAGTACATCCAAGAACAACAGGTAAACCAATACCTGTAAATTTACCTTTATAAACTTGTAGAAATGTAGCCACCCCACACATGAAAATATCAACTGACACTAAATAAGTTGTTTGTTCTGCTGAAAGACCTAATCCACCAGCCACAATTATCGGAACAATAACTGCTCCTGCATACATTGCTAGTACATGTTGTAAACTTAAAATAAAAGTTTTCAAAATTCTTATCTCCTTAGTTATATATTATTTTTTGACAAATATAACTATATAAATACAAAAAATCGCCTATAATTACTTATAGGCGATTTAAAATTCTACTACAAATAAATGGGAGTGACTCAAAAATCGTGATTTCGGGGAAATCGATTTTGTCGAGTCACCCCCGCACAGTTTATTAGATATCTAAAGAGCTTTTATAAAGCGATTTTAGATATCAATAAACCACTGCGTCTATGAGTTTTCTTGTAAACTTTTTTAAAATCTAGGATTTTTGGGCCAACTCCAATAATATTATAATAAGAATGCCCATAGTCATCAAATTTACGGTCTGATGGTAGAAACTTGCAAGCCATATTCTTGCCTTTATATGTGCTATATTTTGTCTATACAATATATAATAACAATTTTCAAAATTATTTTCAAGTGTTATCTATTTTTTCTGTTACATCTTCATCGTTAATTAAAATTTATACTATATATATGCTAATTATTTATTCTATTACCTTTAATTTACCTCTAAAGTCATCTAAACTTGAGTACCCTTTTTCTTTCATCACTTCTTGAAGCTCTTTAGTTAGTCTAGCAAAAACTGAAACTCCTTCCTTATGAAGAGTTGTTCCTACTTGCACTAAATCAGCACCACATAGAATATGTTCAAATACATCTTTACCATTTATAACTCCACCAGTTCCAATAATTTTTATACTAGGATTCAAGCGTTCCCTAAATGCACGAACATTAGCTAATGCAGTTGGTTTTATATATTCTCCTCCTAGTCCACCAAATCCACCTTTAGGTTTGATAACTACTTGTTCTTTATCTAAATCAATATATAAACCATTCCCTACACTATTTACACTATTCACATATGTAAGAGGATATTTATTAAGAATTTTAGCCATTTCATCAAAATGAGCAATATCGAAATACGGAGGTAGTTTTACCCCAATAGGTTTTGTAAAAAATGTGAATACCTCAGCCAATAATTTATCTGTAAGTTCAAAATCATAAGCAATCTGAGGCTTTCCTGGTACATTTGGGCACGATAGATTAAATTCAGTCACACCTTCATATTCACTCTCTTGAATTTTTTTTAATAGAGCAATATTTTCATCATAACTCATACCTGTTACAGATAAAAACTGTAATTTTGCACCTGCTCTTTGGCGTTCAATAACATAATCTAAATAGTAATCTAAGCCATTATTTGGCAACCCCATTGAATTTATACTTCCTAAAGCAGTATCATAATATCTAGGCTCAGGATTACCTTCTCTATAATCACGAGTTGCAGTTTTTGTAACAAAAGCCCCCGCTTCACTATTCGCTAATTCATCTAACTCCCTAGTCGTCATACAGTGTACCCCTGATGCATTCATTAATGGGTTAGATAGTTCTATATCTAAAAAATTTGTTTTTAACATTCTTCATACCTCCTATGTATAATAATAACAGTTTATCATAAAATACTCTCAATAACCATTGATAAAACTAGTTTTAGATTTATATTCACATAAAAAAGAAGAATTATAGAAAATCAATTTTATCTATAATTCTCCTTATTTAATTTTCTTATCTAAAATAAACAATTCTTAATTATACTTCTAGATACTTAATGATATCTAAATACAAATTATCCATTTTTGGTAAAATGTCTTTTATTCTATCAGAATGTTCTTCTTTTAACCATGAAGTAGGTTTTTCATATAATACTTCTGTTTTATCATCTCTCTTAATAAGTAATAATTTAAGTGGTAGGTTAAAACTTAGATATAAGTCATCTTGCATTAGTAAAGTTCCTACTTTTGGATTACCAAAAACTACATATTGAATATCCTCTAATTCTAAACCAACATTTTTAGCATATTCCCCTTGGTTTATATTTAAAAATTGGTGAATGTTATTTTTTTCTAAATATTCATCTACTCTTGATTTTACATTGACAAATTCGTCATTAATTAGATATTTTTCCATAATTTACCTCTTTTTTACTATTATTAAGTTTATTTGATTTCATAATACACTAATTATCTACTTTTGTCATCAATTTAGTTTTCAAGAAATTATAAATTTTAGCAATTAAGAAGTAGTATTTCTAAATTCACCAATAACCTATCCATTAATATCATCGATAACCTCTTTTAATAGTTCATATGAATGATGCTGTGCTTTTTCGTCATAAATATATGAATTTATCATTAATTCATCGAACTCTACCCTATTTTTCAAATCTAAAATTTGATTTTTCACAGTTTCCTTATTACCAATAAATGAGATTTTTGTCATCTGATCAACGACAGCTTTCTCATGATCAACTATCTCATCATGTTCAAATGCAATTGGCCCAAAATGTGGCACTTTAGTTGTAGCTATATAATTTTTCCAAACCGCTTCTTCCGATTGTACTGGAGGAACCATACCTTGAGGATTACTTGTAATGATATTTAAAAATGATTGAATCTGAGTTGTTGATAATCTTTTTGCTTCTTCATCGGTATCTGCAACAACTGCATTAGCACCTAAAATTACATACGGCTCACTTAAAACTTCTGATGGTTTAAAGTAATGTCTATAAATTGTTACTGCATTTTCCATCATAGCTGGAGCAAAATGCGATGCAAATGAATAAGGTAATCCTAGCTCAGCAGCTACATATGCACTATCAGTACTTGAACCTAGTATGTATAGTGGAACATCAAGCCCAGCAGCTGGATATGCATGAACAGGTCTTGTATCTTTAAAATACCCAGATAGCTCCACGACTTCTTTTTTAAAATCCATCTCTCTATTTGTGTTTCTTCTAATAGCTCGCGCAGTGTTATAATCAGTACCTGGAGCACGACCTAAACCTAAATCAACTCTTCCTGGATAAAGAGTCTCTAAAGTTCCATATTGTTCAGCAACTATATACGGACTATGATTAGGCAACATTACTCCACCTGATCCTACTCTAATATTTTTTGTATTATCTAATGTACGTTGTATTAGTAATTGTGTCGCACTACTTGCTACACTTTTAGTATTATGATGTTCTGCAATCCAATATCTTTCATATCCTAATTCATCAGCCTTTTTAGCTAATTTAACCATTGCGTCAATAGCATCTTTAAAATTCTGCCCCTGTCTTAATGGAGCTAAATTTAAAATTGAAATTTTCATAATTATCACCTCTATTTATTTACCATTTTTAACAACTCATCTACAGCTACAATTCCTAGTTGATTTGCTGCAAGAGGACTGTCTCCAGTTATTAAGTTTCTATCTATATGAACCTGACCGCTTATTGCTTCATTTACTATTTTCGCACCCAAACTTTCTAGCTTTTCAGCTAATAACCATTTTAATTTTCCTGGCATATAGCCAATTTCTTGGTTTGCTCCCTCATCTATACTATCTGGGAAAACAGTCATTTCATAATTTTTAAATAAGAACTCTGATTCATCAATATTTCCTGAAATTAATGCAGCTGGACCATGACAAAGTGTTATGATTTTTTTATTCTCTTTAATTGCCCATTTAAGAACCTCTTTTACTTCTCTACTTTCAGGCAAGTTAATCATTGCACCATGACCACCTGGTATGAAAACACCTGAATAAGGTGAATTTTCTGAAGTAATATTCTCCAAAATTCTATCTAATTTAAGAGGATTCTCAAATTTTTCTATATATTTATTATAAAGCTTCATAACATTTTCATCTTTTTCTGGCATTGCCCACATCTCTAATTTTACAGAGTTTCCTGATAAAGTAACAATATCTATCTCAAATCCAGCAGCATCCATATGTAACATTGGTAATAATGTTTCTACAGGGTGATTACCTGTCGAAAAATACTTTCCATTAGACATTTGTAAATATCTTTCATCTGTCGCTATCATTAAAATTTTATTCTTTTCACCACTATATGTGTTTTCAAATTTAAAACCATCAAAATTTGTCACAGGGCTTGTATATATACTCAAAGAATAGTCTGATGGAAAATATGCATTATGTTCTGCTCTATCTTTTACTGGTTGATTTGTTAATTTTGTCATTTTAATTCTCCTAACTTTTATTTGAAAATATTTGCTTGCACAAACAAGTACATTAGTAAAATATAAAAATCAAAATAATAAATTCTGATTTTATATTTTATCACTATTTCTATTTAATACATCTGTAACTATACTTGTAGTATTTTCTAGGTACTTTTTTCCTTTAGGTGTTAATTTTATACATACACCTCTCTTATCCTCAGCAGAAGAAAATCTTTCTATTACACCACACGTATTCTCAAATTTAGCTAACATTCTTGATGTTGCACTTAAACTTAATGAAATCTTAGTACTTAAATCTGTCATTCTTAATATATTTCCTTCGGTTTCATTCAAGTAATGTAAGCTATAGTATTCATTTAAAGTTATTGGATGCTCTCCTTTTGATAAGGCATCTTCTAATTCAGTACTTATTTGTTTCATATTACTATGAAATGCTATCCATTTATTTACTACTTCTTCATTATTCATTTGTCACCTCTTAATTTACTTGCGTTTGCAAGTAAATTAATATTACTACTTTTATTATTAATTGTCAATAAAACAATCTTTTCTTAATTACTACCAGATAAAAATATCCTTTTGAGCTAAATTCTCAATACACTCATCATAGTATGCTGCATCGTGTTCTTTATAAATCGGCTTATTTATTTTATACTCTTTTAGATCGTTGTGAGGAGCACAAATTTTTCCTCTATAATTTTTATCTAGCCATTCTTTACTAACATTATATCCTCTATTCTTCATTTCCTGCATGATTAATTCATGATACTTAAAAAGGAAAAATGGCTTATGTTCAAATACATAATCTACCGTTGCATGTTTCTTACCCCAACCATTTCCTCTTAATGCGCAGCATTCTCTATGTTGACCTAAAAGTTGTTGCCTTGGTAGTTTTGATATTAGTTCTTCATGCCAAAGTCTCATCTTGTCCTCCATTGATAAAAGTAGATTCTTCCAAATATCTATTTGGATATTTCTTTAGAAGATATTTTACTTCATTTATCAAACCTTCTTTTTTATATTTATTATTATGATATTCTTCAATCATTTCAAAAAAATGATCTTTTTCTTCTTTTGTTGCAAATTTTTTAAAATATCCCCAGACATGATGAAGTGCATTCGTTACTTGTCCTTTATCTTCTGGTAAACTTATTGCTTGATTTATAAGTTCACTCACTTTACTCAGTGATACTTCTTCTTGCTTTAAATACGTTCTAATTTCTAAGTATATTTTACTTGAGTGACTTAGAACTAAGTATTTATTATTTGCCCATAACTTTTGGCATTGAACTTTTTCTTCTTTATTATTCATTTTATCCTTTCGAAACTTATTATTTATAGTATTCTAATTATATTATATCCTTCACTTTTTTACTACAAATTAATATCACAATATATGTAAAAAAGTTCCTTATTAAGTTTTGTCTTAATAAGGAACCCCTATATTAGATTTTTGTTGTATTAAACCTATCCATGTTCTTTTGATTTGCTAAGTCCATACTATTTCTAAAGTACCAATGAAATATTTCCATATAATATTATTCTAAATATACCTATAATAGCTAAATGTATTGGATAATAGTAGTAGAAGAACCACTTAGAACCAATATGTTTTCCTCTAGTGCCATCATATCTCATTAATAATGGTAAAGAGAATAAAGTTGAAAACTGTAGTACTCCATAAAATACATCTATAAATATAATATAAATAGCTGCATAAACACTTATCCAGATAACATAGTCAAGTATTTGTTGTTTTTTATTATCTCTATGATTATATAAAAAGAATGGCATCATTAGAGCTATTGAAGACCAATCCGCTACAAACGTTAATAAACAGAAAACAATAATTGCTAAAATCTTTAATGTATTATTTATCTTCTCATTTCTAAAAATTGCGATTAATGCAACCGACATCGCCAATGGGAATAAGACACTAGTTTTATTAAATATACTTCCTGTTGTTATATCAAATGGTATACCTAAACCGAAACAAAAAGCAAAGTGACTGATAACAGCAAAACTCATAATCCTAAAGAAATATTTTTTAATATCTTTTGTATAATAACATCCTTCTGCAATAAAATACCACATAATCGGTGCTGTTAAACGTCCTACTATGTGCATAATTACTGGTATCGGTTCTTTAACTAAACCTGGATATAATAGCCATGCTAAATGATCAATTGTCATAGCAATTATAGCTATATATTTTAACTGGGTTCCATCAAACTTTAAATTCTTCATCTTCTTCCTTTCTATACTATTTTTGCGATAAAAATAGCATAAAAATCTAGTTATCCGCATAAAAACTGGACTTATCACACTTTATCAAGGTCAAAACCACTCAATTTACTACTAATTTACTACTTATGAATGAGCTTTGATACGACGATTTATCCTTGAAAAGTGAAGATATAAAGATACTTCCAATAAAATTTGAATATTTAATAGGTAGACACTTCAAAAAATGAGGTGTCTATTTTTTTACCCGATTTTGAAAGGAAGTGAACTTATGAAAACAAAAAATCAAGAATCAAAAGGTCGTTCCCCACTCTTTAAGACCATCAAACATTCATTCAGCCAATAAAAAAGAAAGGATAGGTAAAAATATGGAACTTAAATTTGTGATTCCCAACATGGAAAAAACATTCGGCAATTTAGAATTTGCTGGCGAGGATAAAGTCGTTCAGCGAAGAATCAACGGACGGCTAACTGTCTTATCAAGAAGCTATAATCTCTATTCTGATGTTCAAAGAGCAGATGATATTGTGGTGGTGCTTCCTGCTGAAGCTGGCGAAAAACATTTCGGCTTTGAGGAACGTGTGAAGTTAGTCAATCCACGTATTACCGCAGAGGGCTACAAAATCGGCACTCGTGGTTTTACAAATTACCTTTTACATGCTGACGACATGATAAAAGAATAAAGAAAGAGAGGAAAAATGATGAGATTAGCAAATGGCATTGTATTAGATAAAGACACGACTTTTGGAGAATTGAAATTCTCTGCTCTACGTCGTGAAGTGAGAATCCAAAATGAAGACGGGTCGGTTTCAGATGAAATCAAGGAACGTACCTATGACTTAAAATCCAAAGGACAAGGACGCATGATTCAAGTAAGTATTCCTGCCAGCGTGCCTTTGAAAGAGTTTGATTATAACGCACGGGTGGAACTTATCAATCCCATTGCGGACACCGTTGCTACTGCCACCTATCAAGGAGCAGATGTTGACTGGTATATCAAGGCAGACGATATTGTGCTGACAAAGGATTCTAGTTCATTCAAAGCTCAACCACAAGCAAAGAAAGAACCGACACAAGACAAATAGTCGCTAGGTAGAAAGGAGACTTTTTCGCATGAAACAGCGTGGTAAAAGGATTCGCCCATCTGGTAAAGATTTAGTCTTTCATTTTACGATAGCGTCACTCCTGCCTGTTTTCCTGCTGGTTGTCGGACTGTTTCATGTGAAGACAATCCAGCAGATCAACTGGCAGGATTTTAACCTATCACAAGCAGATAAGATTGACATTCCCTATTTAATTATCAGTTTCAGTGTCGCAATTCTTATCTGCTTGCTGGTAGCGTTTGTATTCAAACGGGTTCGCTATGATACGGTTAAACAACTTTACCACCGTCAAAAACTGGCAAAGATGATACTTGAAAACAAGTGGTATGAATCTGAACAGGTCAAAACAGAGGGTTTCTTTAAAGATAGTGCTGGTCGTACAAAGGAAAAGATAACCTACTTCCCTAAAATGTATTATCGACTTAAAAATGGCTTGATACAGATACGGGTGGAAATCACGCTGGGAAAATATCAAGACCAACTCTTACACTTGGAAAAGAAATTAGAGAGTGGCTTGTACTGTGAGCTGACGGATAAAGAGTTAAAGGATTCCTATGTGGAATATACTTTGCTCTATGACACCATAGCCAGTCGTATTTCTATTGATGAAGTAGAAGCTAAAGATGGTAAACTTCGCTTAATGAAAAACGTATGGTGGGAATATGATAAGCTCCCTCATATGTTGATTGCTGGTGGTACAGGTGGCGGTAAAACTTACTTTATACTGACACTGATTGAAGCCTTGCTTCATACAGATTCAAAACTGTATATTCTTGACCCGAAAAATGCTGATCTTGCGGACTTAGGTTCTGTGATGGCAAATGTCTACTATAGAAAAGAAGACTTGCTTTCTTGCATTGAAACATTCTATGAAGAAATGATGAAACGTAGTGAGGAAATGAAGCAGATGAAGAACTATAAGACTGGCAAAAATTATGCTTACTTAGGTCTCCCGGCACACTTCTTAATCTTTGATGAATACGTCGCTTTCATGGAAATGCTGGGAACAAAAGAAAACACCGCAGTTATGAATAAGCTGAAACAGATTGTCATGTTAGGTCGTCAAGCTGGCTTCTTTCTAATACTGGCTTGTCAACGTCCAGACGCAAAATATTTAGGCGACGGAATCCGTGATCAGTTTAATTTCAGAGTGGCTTTAGGTCGTATGTCTGAAATGGGCTATGGCATGATGTTTGGCAGTGACGTACAAAAGGATTTCTTCTTAAAGCGAATCAAAGGTCGTGGCTATGTTGATGTAGGAACAAGTGTCATATCAGAGTTTTATACTCCCCTTGTACCAAAAGGATATGATTTCTTGGAGGAAATTAAAAAGTTATCCAACAGCAGACAGTCCACGCAGGCGACGTGCGAAGCGGAAGTCGCAGGTGTGGACTGATCTTGCTGGCTGGTGTGGCAATAGCCACGCCAGCACTTAACCCCCCGTATCTAACAGGGGGGTACAAATCGACAGGAAACAGTCAAAAAAACATTAGAAAATCCTTTGGTTACAAGGGATTTACAAAATTTCAGCGTATGTCAAATGGGCTTTAAAAGTTGACATACGCCTTTTTGATTGGAGGGATTTTTACTGAATGAACAAACTTGGTTACAGCATTTAAAAGAAAAACGCTTGGCTTATGGACTATCTCAAAACCGTTTAGCTGTTGCGACTGGTATTACAAGGCAGTATCTAAGCGATATTGAAACAGGAAAAGTCAAGCCATCAGAGGATTTACAGCAGTCCCTTTGGGAAGCTCTGGAACGCTTCAATCCCGACGCTCCCCTTGAAATGCTGTTTGATTATGTAAGAATTCGCTTTCCGACAACAGACGTACAGCAGGTGGTCGAAAACATCTTACAACTGAAACTGTCCTATTTTCTTCATGAGGACTATGGTTTCTATTCTTATTCAGAGCATTATGCTTTAGGCGACATATTCGTCCTTTGCTCCCATGAACTGAACAAAGGAGTTCTGGTGGAATTGAAAGGTCGTGGGTGCAGACAATTTGAAAGCTATCTTCTGGCACAACAAAGAAGCTGGTATGAGTTCTTTATGGACGTTTTGGTGGCTGGCGGTGTGATGAAACGCCTTGACCTTGCCATTAACGATAAGACAGGGATTTTAAATATCCCTGTACTCACTGAAAAGTGCCAACAGGAAGAATGTATCTCCGTCTTCCGCAGTTTTAAAAGCTATCGCAGTGGCGAACTGGTACGCAAAGAGGAAAAGGAATGTATGGGAAACACCCTCTATATCAGTTCATTACAAAGTGAAGTTTATTTCTGTATCTATGAAAAGGACTACGAGCAGTACAAGAAAAATGATATTCCCATTGAAGACGCAGAAGTAAAAAACCGTTTTGAGATTCGATTGAAAAATGAGCGTGCCTATTATGCAGTCCGTGATTTACTCGTCTATGACAATCCAGAGCATACCGCCTTTAAAATTATCAATCGGTATATCCGTTTTGTAGATAAAGACGATTCCAAACCTCGTTCTGATTGGAAACTGAATGAAGAATGGGCTTGGTTTATTGGGAACAATCGTGAACGATTAAAACTAACCACAAAACCAGAGCCTTACTCCTTCCAAAGGACGCTGAACTGGCTATCTCATCAAGTTGCCCCGACCTTAAAGGTTGCGATTAAACTTGATGAAATCAACCAGACGCAGGTTGTAAAAGACATTCTCGACCATGCGAAACTGACAGACCGACACAAGCAGATTTTGAAGCAACAGTCAGTAAAAGAACAGGACGTGATAACAACAAAAAAATAACTCAAATACAAATTCATTGAATATAGAGAGGAGAACATTTTTATGAATTTTGGACAAAACCTTTATAACTGGTTTCTATCAAACGCTCAATCACTGGTGCTTTTAGCAATCGTTGTGATTGGCTTGTATCTTGGCTTCAAGCGTGAGTTTAGCAAACTGATTGGCTTTTTAATTATTGCGATTATTACGGTTGGCTTAGTCTTCAACGCTGCTGGAGTAAAAGACATTTTACTAGAGCTATTCAATCGCATTATTGGTGCTTAAATAAAACCGTTCTTTTGTGGAATATAAGTGGTTTTCTTATGTTCCGCAAAGGAATGGTACACCAAACGAAGTGCGGTAGGGATTTTTGAATCTCTACAAAGAAAGGACGTGAATATATGGACGATATGCAAGTCTATATTGCGAATTTAGGCAAATACAATGAGGGCGAATTGGTCGGTGCGTGGTTTACCTTTCCCATTGACTTTGAGGAAGTCAAAGAGAAAATCGGCTTGAATGATGAATATGAGGAATACGCCATTCATGACTACGAGTTACCCTTTACGGTTGACGAATACACTTCCATTGGCGAACTCAATCGACTATGGGAAATGGTATCGGAATTACCCGAAGAATTACAATCGGAGCTATCTGCTCTGCTCACTCATTTTTCAAGCATTGAAGAACTAAGCGAACATCAAGAGGATATTATCATTCATTCCGATTGTGATGATATGTATGACGTGGCACGCTACTACATTGAAGAAACGGGTGCTTTAGGCGAAGTACCAGCTAGTCTTCAAAACTATATTGATTATCAAGCCTATGGTCGGGATTTAGACCTTTCAGGAACGTTTATCTCAACCAATCATGGGATTTTTGAAATCGTCTATTAAATCTGTCGGTACATTACTACTGGCAGATTTTCTATTTTACGGGGTGGCTCAATCAGCTACCCCTATTTTTTATGAAAGGATTGATTACATGAAGAAAATACGAAGCTATACCAGTATCTGGTCTGTGGAAAAGGTACTGTATTCTATCAATGATTTTAGACTTCCGTTTCCCATAACCTTTACGCAAATGACATGGTTTGTCGTGTCACTCTTTGCAGTGATGATACTTGGCAACTTGCCCCCTCTTTCCATGATAGAGGGAGCATTTCTCAAATACTTTGGGATTCCTGTGGCTTTCACATGGTTTATGTCTACAAAAACTTTTGATGGTAAAAAGCCTTATGGATTTTTGAAGTCTGTCATTGCTTATGCACTGCGACCAAAGCTGACCTATGCAGGAAAAAAAGTAACGCTTGGCAGAAACCAGCCACAAGAAGCCATTACAGCAGTTAGGAGTGAATTTTATGGCATATCCAATTAAATACATTGAAAACAATCTCGTCTGGAATAAAGACGGGGAATGTTATGCTTACTATGAGCTTGTTCCTTACAATTACTCATTTCTAAGTCCAGAACAGAAAATACAAGTGCATGATTCTTTCAGACAGCTTATCGCACAAAATCGTGATGGCAAAATTCATGCTTTACAAATCAGTACAGAATCCAGCATACGTTCTGCACAAGAGCGTTCCAAAAATGAAGTCACTGGCAAGCTCAAAGCGGTTGCCTATGACAAAATCGACCAACAGACAGACGCTTTAATATCCATGATTGGCGAAAATCAAGTGAACTACCGTTTCTTTATCGGCTTTAAGTTGCTTCTCAACGATCAGGAGTTTTCTATGAAAAGTCTTACCGTTGAAGCAAAAAATGCTTTGTCTGATTTTGTCTATGATGTGAACCATAAGCTGATGGGCGATTTTGTTAGTATGAGTAATGATGAAATCCTGCGTTTTCAGAAGATGGAAAAGCTCTTAGAAAATAAAATCTCTCGTCGTTTCAAAATCCGCAGGTTAGATAAGGACGACTTCGGCTATCTGATTGAACACCTTTACGGACAGACAGGCACTGCCTATGAAGAGTATGAGTACCATCTATCAAAGAAAAAGCTGGATAATGAAACGCTGATTAAATACTATGACTTGATTAAGCCTACTCGCTGTTTGGTGGAAGAAAAACAGCGATATTTGAAAATCCAGCAGGAAGATGAAACCGTCTATGTAGCTTACTTTACCATTAACAGCATTGTCGGAGAACTGGACTTCCCGTCCTCTGAAATCTTCTACTACCAGCAACAGCAATTTACATTCCCGATTGATACGTCAATGAATGTGGAAATTGTAGCGAATCGTAAAGCCCTATCTACTGTCCGCAATAAAAAGAAAGAACTGAAAGACTTGGATAACCACGCTTGGCAAAGTGATAATGAAACCAGCTCCAATGTGGCGGAAGCTCTGGAAAGTGTGAATGAGCTGGAAACCAATTTAGACCAAAGCAAGGAATCTATGTACAAGCTGTCTTATGTGGTAAGGGTATCAGCAAATGATCTTGACGAACTCAAACGTCGTTGTAATGAAGTGAAAGATTTTTATGACGATTTAAGCGTAAAACTGGTACGACCATTTGGGGATATGCTCGGCTTACATGAAGAATTTTTACCTGCCAGCAAGCGTTATATGAATGATTATATTCAATACGTGACCTCTGATTTCCTCGCTGGTTTAGGTTTTGGTGCTACTCAAATGCTGGGGGAAAATGAGGGGATTTATGTTGGCTACAGCTTAGATACTGGACGCAATGTCTATCTGAAACCTGCTCTTGCCAGTCAAGGGGTTAAGGGTTCAGTAACCAATGCGTTAGCGTCGGCTTTTGTTGGTTCGCTGGGTGGTGGTAAATCCTTTGCGAATAACCTTATCGTCTATTATGCGGTGCTTTATGGGGCACAAGCAGTGATTGTAGACCCAAAAGCAGAACGTGGCAGATGGAAAGAAACCTTGCCAGAGATTTCCCATGAAATCAATATCGTCACTCTGACTTCTGATGAGAAAAACAAAGGCTTACTTGACCCTTATGTGATTATGAAAAATCCCAAAGATTCTGAATCACTGGCTATTGATATTCTGACATTCCTTACGGGGATTTCCTCTCGTGATGGGGAACGCTTCCCAATCCTTAGAAAAGCCATTCGTGCAGTAACCAATAGTGAAGTACGAGGGTTGATGAAAGTGATTGAGGAATTACGGGTTGAGAATACGCCACTAAGTACCAGTATAGCCGACCATATCGAAAGTTTTACAGACTATGACTTTGCACATTTATTATTCAGTAATGGTTATGTGGAGCAGTCTATCAGCTTAGAAAAACAACTGAACATTATACAGGTTGCGGACTTGGTACTTCCCGACAAGGAAACTTCCTTTGAGGAATATACCACTATGGAGCTTTTATCCGTTGCTATGCTGATTGTCATTAGTACCTTTGCTTTAGACTTTATCCATACAGACCGAAGCATTTTCAAGATTGTAGATTTAGACGAAGCATGGAGCTTTTTACAGGTAGCACAAGGAAAAACACTATCTATGAAGCTGGTTCGGGCTGATCGTGCTATGAACGCTGGGGTATATTTCGTGACCCAAAATACAGACGACCTCTTAGATGAAAAACTGAAAAATAACCTCGGCTTAAAATTTGCATTTCGTTCCACTGACCTTAACGAGATTAAAAAGACCTTAGCCTTTTTTGGTGTAGACCCAGAGGACGAAAACAATCAGAAGCGATTGCGTGATTTGGAAAACGGGCAATGCCTTATCAGTGATTTATATGGTCGTGTCGGTGTGATACAGTTCCACCCTGTATTTGAAGAACTGCTCCATGCCTTTGATACCAGACCACCTGTGCGAAAAGAGGTGTAAATGTGAAACCATCAATAGTAAACAGAATAAAATCAAACTGGACGCTGAAACGTCTAGGTAAAGTGGCAATGACAGTGGCTTTCACACTTGTGATTGCCATTTTTCTTTTAGCCATGCTGGGAACGGTGGTTCAAGCTGCGGGCTTGGTAGATGATACGGTCAATGTGGCAAATGAATACAGCCGATACCCACTTGAAAACTATCAACTGGATTTTTATGTGGATAATAGCTGGGGCTGGCTTCCGTGGAACTGGTCGGACGGGATTGGAAAACAGGTCATGTATGGACTATATGCCATTACCAATTTTATTTGGACAATCAGTTTGTATGTTTCCAATGCGACAGGTTACTTAGTACAGGAAGCCTATTCCTTAGACTTCATTTCCGCTACAGCAGATTCCATTGGTAAGAATATGCAGACCTTAGCTGGTGTGAGTGCAAACGGATTTTCAACAGAGGGTTTCTATGTTGGATTCCTCTTACTCTTGATTTTGGTTCTTGGGGTTTATGTTGCCTATACGGGACTGATAAAGAGAGAAACCACAAAGGCAATTCATGCCATTATGAATTTTGTGCTGGTGTTTATCCTATCGGCTTCCTTTATTGCCTACGCTCCCGACTACATTAAAAAAATCAATGACTTTTCATCAGACATCAGTAATGCCAGTTTATCACTTGGCACGAAGATTGTCATGCCCCATTCCGATAGTCAAGGCAAGGACAGCGTGGACTTAATCAGAGATAGCCTGTTTTCCATACAGGTTCAGCAACCGTGGCTACTGCTTCAATACAACAGTTCAGACATTGAAAGTATCGGTATTGACCGTGTGGAAAGCCTGCTCTCCACCAGCCCAGATTCCAACAATGGCGAAGACAGAGAAAAAATTGTTGCGGAAGAAATTGAAGACAGAAGCAATACCAATCTAACCATTACAAAGACCATTAACCGTTTAGGTACAGTCTTCTTCCTATTTGTCTTCAATATTGGGATTTCCATATTTGTATTCCTATTAACAGGAATCATGATTTTCTCGCAGGTACTTTTTATCATCTATGCTATGTTTCTGCCTGTGAGCTTTATTTTAAGCATGATTCCATCATTTGATGGTATGTCAAAACGAGCCATAACAAAGCTCTTTAATACCATTTTGACACGAGCTGGAATCACATTGATTATTACGACAGCATTTAGTATTTCAACCATGCTCTATACCTTATCGGCTGGTTATCCGTTCTTTTTGATTGCTTTTCTACAGATTGTGACCTTTGCAGGAATCTACTTCAAGCTGGGCGATTTAATGAGTATGTTTTCTCTACAGAGTAACGATTCTCAAAGTGTGGGAAGTCGTGTGATGAGAAAACCTCGTATGCTTATGCACGCTCACATGCACCGTCTACAGCGGAAACTTGGACGTTCCATGACTACTCTAGGGGCTGGGTCTGCCATTGTTACAGGTAAAAAA
>NZ_JAPWCA010000008.1:0-77192 GCF_041433725.1 Gemella sp. 27098_8_155 | reverse complement strand
CCAGGATCAAACTCTCCAAATAAATTTGTTAGCTTGATTAGCTCATTAAAAAGTTTTATAGTTTCTTTTTAAAACTGTCCTTTTTTGGAATTAACGTTGACTTAATTCGTTTAGTTTTCAATGTTCAAATCGTTGCGATTAACAACTTTTATATTTTAACATTTTTAAAATTCTTTGTCAAGTCTTTTTTAAAATTTTTTTTAAAAATGTTTTTTTGTCTTCATCGGAAGACTTAACTATTTTATCATTTCTTCGAATGTTTGTCAAGAAGTTTTTTTATTTTTTTAAAACTTTTTAACCGTTTACTTCGTTGAAATAATTGATGTTGTCTCTCTTCAAGACTTTTATAAGTTTATCATTTCTTTTTTATTTTGTCAAGAACTTTTTTATATTTTCTTAACATTTAATTATTAGAAATCTTATATTGTTCGTCTTCTTCTTGAGAAGACTTCTACTATTCTATCATCAGTCTTTTATTATGTCAATACATTTTTTAAAAAAACTGAGGAAAAGTTTGTTTTTTCCTCAGTTTAAGTCTTTCTATTAGTATACTATTTTCTTAATAAAGAGATATTTAGCTCTAATAATTGCTCTAAATCTACTGGTGATGGAGCTTGAGTCATTGGATCTGCTGCATTTGCAGTTTTAGGGAATGCTATTGTATCACGTAAGTTGTCACGTCCCGCTAATAGCATAACAAATCTGTCTAATCCTAATGCACATCCTCCGTGTGGTGGTACTCCATATTCAAATGCATCTAATAAGAATCCAAATTGTTCTTGAGCTTGTTCTTGAGTAAATCCTAATGCTTTAAACATTGATGATTGCACTTCTTTATCATAGATACGGATACTTCCTCCACCTAACTCATAACCATTTAGTACTATATCATATGCCTGTGCATATGCTTTTTCTGGTGCAGTTTCTAATAGTTCTACATCTTCTACTTTTGGCATAGTGAATGGGTGATGAGCTGCACTGTAACGACCTTTTTCTTCATCATACTCTAATAGAGGCCAGTTTACTACCCATAGATAGTTATATTTATCCTTGTCGATTAAATCTAAATCAGCTGCTAATTTTTGACGTAGTGCCCCTAATGATGCGTAACATACTTTTTTACTGTCCGCAGCAAATAAGATAATATCTCCAACTTCTGCATCTACACGAGCTACCAATTCTTGAGCTACTTCATCTGTAAAGAATTTAGCAATTGCCCCATTTAATCCTTCTTCTGTTACTTTAACCCAAGCTAATCCTTTAGCTCCATAGTTTGCAACATATTTTCCTAATGCATCAATATCTTTACGAGAATATTGCTCTGCACATCCTTTAGCTACGATACATTTTACAGCTCCACCTTGTTCTACTGCATTTGAGAACACTTTGAAGTCTAAGTTTTTAACAAGATCACTAACATCTTTTAATTCCATTCCAAAACGAGTATCTGGTTTATCACTACCAAATCTTTCCATTGCTTCTTCATAGTCAAGTCTTGGGAACGGTAATACTACATCGATTCCTTTAACTTCTTTCATTACATGTGCAATTAAACCTTCTATCATAGTAAGAATTTCTTCTTGTGACATAAAGCTCATTTCCATATCGATTTGTGTAAAATCTGGTTGTCTATCTGCACGTAAGTCTTCATCACGGAAACAACGAGCTACTTGATAGTATCTGTCAAATCCTGCAACCATTAATAATTGCTTAAATAATTGTGGTGATTGTGGTAAAGCATAGAATTCACCTGGGTGAACCCTACTTGGTACTAAGTAGTCACGTGCTCCTTCTGGAGTAGATTTAGTTAAAATTGGTGTTTCAACATCAACAAACATGTTGTTATCTAAGTAATCTCTTGTTGCTTTAGTAATTTTTGAACGTAATTGTAATACTTCAGCAAGTTCCGTTCTTCTTAAGTCAAGGTAACGATATTTTAGACGTAATTCTTCACTTGATAAACTTGCATCATCTAATACGAATGGTAATGTTTTTGCTTTCGATAAAATTTCTAATTTATCAGCAATAACTTCTACTTTACCTGAAGTAATTTTCTCATTTACTGTAGATTCATTTCTTAATACTACTTCCCCTTCAATAGAAACTACGAATTCGTTTCTTAAAGTTCCTGCTAGTTCATGTAGTTCTGCATTTTTTTCCCCTGAGAATACACATTGAACAACACCCATTCTATCTCTAACATCGATAAAGATTAAGTTACCAAGGTCCCGACGTTTACTAACCCAACCTTTTAATGTTACTTTCTTTCCTACATATTTTTCATCTATACGCCCAGCGTATTCCGTTCTTCCGTATGCGCTCATTATTTTTCTCCTCTCAATTTTTCTTGTAAGTAATCAACTATATCTTCTAATTTAATTGTTTCTTGTTCAAATGATTTCATATCTTTTACGACAAGTGCCCCACTTTCTAGCTCACTTTGTCCAATTATTATAGAATATTTTGCATTATATCTATCAGCAATTTTCATTTGTGCTTTCATTTTCTTATCAAAATAATCATTTTGTACACTGTACCCAGCTAATCTTAAATCATTAGTAAGTTTAACTCCAGCATTAGAAGCATCTTCACCCATAGCTACCACAAAAACATCGATTGTATCATCTATAGGTAATTCAATATTTTCACTTTCGAGTGCTAATAATAGTCTCTCAATACTTAGTGCAAAACCAATACCTTTTTTATCTTCAGGCCCATCTAACAGTCTAATCAAACCATTATAACGACCACCACCACAAAGTGTTTTTAATTCGACTTCCGGATTATCTATCATAATCTCAAATGCAGTATGAGTATAGTAATCTAATCCTCGAACTAAATTATGGTCAATTTCATATTTTACACCTAGCGCATCTAAGTGTTTAAGCACTTCTGCAAAGTATTGTTTAGATTCTTCACCTAAGTATTCTAATAATCTTGGTGCAGATTTAATAAGCTCATGTTCAGCATCAACTTTACAATCCAATATTCTCATAGGATTTTTATAAAGTCTATTATTACAATCCTCACAGAATTCATTTATTCTAGGTTCAAAATGCTTAACTAATGCTTCATTGTAGGCTTGTCTTTCTTCTGGATTTCCTAAAGAGTTGATACTAACTTTAATATTTTCAATGCCTAACATTTTATAAATGTTATAAGCTAAGCTAATAACTTCAGCATCGATTTTTGGGCTTTCCTCACCGATTACCTCAACACCATATTGAACAAATTGACGATAACGACCTTTTTGTTTTCTTTCATATCTAAACATCGGTCCAACATAGTATAATTTTTGTGGTTGAATAGTTTTAGCGAAAAGTTTATTTTCAATATATGAACGAACTGTTCCAGCTGTACCTTCTGGTCTTAACGTTAAAGATCTATTCCCTTTGTCCATAAAAGTATACATTTCTTTTTGAACTATATCTGTTGTATCTCCAACACCTCGGCTGAATAATTCTGTTGATTCAAACATAGGTGTTCTTATTTCTTCATAACAGAAGTTTTTACTAATCTCTCTTAGTTTCCCTTCAATATACTGCCATTTAACACTTTCTTCTGGTAGTATATCTTGAGTCCCTCTTGGCATACTAATTACCATTTCTTTCTCCTTTCGATTTTTAATCATCCTGTGCATCCAATATAAATTAAAAATCGCCCCACATAGCTTTAAACTACATGGGACGATAACATACTTCGTGGTGCCACCCTAATTCATATCAGAATACCGATACCTTATTTTCTATTTATTAAATTTTACAAAAAGTGTTCTTTACTTTAATCATTAATATTTAATCTTTCAGCCTAAGGATTAAACTCTCTTTCAATTAAAACATAAAGTAAAATTCTTTTTACTATATTTTGTCACGGTTCTTTTAAATATATTATACCAAACTTATATCCTTGTCAAGAAATTATTATACTTTTTATTTTTAAACAGTATATTTACCTATATTTATTAGATTATTTTTCTACAAAATTCAACATTAACAGTCACTAATTATTTCACCATAATATAACTTTATACTCCTTTTATATACATATTTCACGTAGTTAATTTAATTACTTATAATTTAATTCACTTGATTTTTTTTTCTTAACATTATACAATTAATTATAGTTAAAGACATTAAAGAAAGGAGCGTAGCTCTTTATGAAAAAAATAATCTCTATTTTAATGCCTATATTAGCGATTTTTTTCTTAGTAGGAGGAACATATTACTATCTTACTTCAGAAAATAAAAATTTTAAAGAAGAACATTCAAAATATATATCATTAATAAATGATTCTCATGATTTCAATTCTGGTTTAAAAGGTCTTGAGACACTAACTACTGAAAAAGCAAAAGAAACATTAAGAAATATAGATAACGAAATTAACATCGCTAGTGAATTAGTAAAAATTGATACAGCGTTAAACAATGCTAATATTGAAGAAGCACACGATCATCTAAAACATGCTAAAAAGCTTAATACAGGTCACACTTTTACTAAGGCTATCACTTACTTAGAAGAACAGTTAGAAAACTACGATAATGCTCTTATCGAAATTTTAAAATTAGACTCAACTTCTCCTAACTATGCGGATCAAGTGAAAACAATTTTAGCAAAATATGAATTTAAATACAGTGCGTTAAAAGATAAACTTTCAAATTCAGAAACTTCAGAATTAGAACAAGATCACAAAACTAATATTACTAAGAAAGAAGAAGAGAAAAAGGAATTAGGCAATAAAGAAGATTCTAAAAATGAAAAATCATCTGAAAATAAAGGAAGCACTACTGGAAAACAAACTTCAACTGACTCTAAAAAGACATCTTCTATACCTAATACAAAAATCCACCCACAAATTATCGGTCAGCAAGTTCCAGAAACTTACAATACAATCCGATATACTCAAGAGGGATCAATAAGCAGAAGTATAATAGAAAATGAGCTAAAAGGTGATATTTCTAACTTTACAAATGAAGAAATAGATGCTGCAATAGCAAGTTATAATGCAAAAAATCAAGGATAGCAAATTGTATCCTTGATTCTTTTTATTTACAGATTTAACTCATGAGAAAATTCTAGCACCTAACTCTATAAAATAACTTTATTTTTCTACAGCGATAACTTCTATTTCTATATTACCACCTAGTGGTAGTGCCGCTACTTGAAATGCTGATCTAGCAGGAAGCACATCGTTAAATTGCTCTGCATAAACTTTATTCACTTCAGCAAAATCAGCAATATCTTTTAATAATACTAATGATTTCACTACATGGTTCATAGAGCTTCCAGCTTCTTCTAATACTGCTTCAATATTTTTGAAAACTTGTTTAGCTTCCTCGATAACTCCACCTTCAACAATCTTTCCAGTTTCAGGATTAATACCTAATTGTCCTGAACAGAAAATTAGATTTCCTACTTTATTAGCTTGTACGTATGGTCCTACTGCTTTTGGCGCTTTTGGTGTATTTACTTCTGTTATTTTCATTTAATAAATCTCCTTTATTTATATTATCATTTTTATATTAATTATTTAACGCTTGTTTTAAATCTTCGATTAAGTCTTCTGAGTCTTCTACTCCACAAGAAAATCTTAATAAAGTTTGTGTAACTCCTTGAGCTAACCTTTCTTCTTCACTCATGCATGCGTGAGACATAGTTGCTGGATGAGAAATTATAGATTCTACCCCTCCCAAGCTAATTGCATAAATCGGAATTTTGATTTTTTTAAGAAATGTTTTCAAATCATCTTGTTCGAAAAATTCAAACGAGAAAACAGCCCCTCCTGAGCTAGCCTGTTCTGTATGAATATCATAAAATTTACAACTTGTAAGATTAGGATAGTATACCTTTTTAATTTTATCTTGAGTTTCTAAGAACTTAGTAAGAATTTTCGCATTCTCTACAGATTTCTCCATTCGTAATCCCATAGTTTTCATTCCTCGTAAGATTAACCAGGCATCTTCTACCCCTAAAATACCACCGAAATTCTTTTGTAACAAACAAATTTCATTGGCGATTTCCTCATTATTCGTAACTGCACAACCAGCTGTAACATCACTATGACCGTTAACAAATTTAGTTAAACTCTCTATTACTATATCACATCCTAAATCTAAAGGCTTTTGATATAAAGCTGTCATAAAAGTATTGTCCGCAACAGTTTTTATATTATGTTTCTTAGCAATTTCTACTATCGCCTTAATATCTGATACCTTTAACAAAGGATTAGATGGAGTTTCGATATAAATCATTGTAGTATTATCTTTAATAGTAGCTTCTAATTCTTCTAAATTTTGATAATTAATAAAACTAACTTCTATTCCATATTTTTTCAAAATTTTTGAACTAAATTGGAATGTTCCTCCATAAACATCTTTGGGTAATATTATATGTTCCCCACAATTCAATAGCATCAATACAGTCGTTATTGCTGACATACCTGAAGCGAAAGCAAAACCAAATCTCGCTTTATGTAAATTAGCAACAGCTGCTTCCAATGCTAATATCGTTGGATTCCCGAAACGACTATACGAATACTTACCACAATCTTTATATCCTTCTTTTTGATCAAATGTAGTAACTTGATATTTAGGAATTGATGCTGCACCAGTATAATCATCTATTACAGGATATCCATGTAATAAATTAGTATTTACTCCTTTCATGAAATTATCCTCCTAATTTCCATTTATTTTTTACCTTGCAATTCAATTATAAAATATAATGAAGTATTTTTCAATATCTATAGTATTCGTTTTCATATTTTCTTTTTGTGTATTTTCACCTTATAAAATTTTAAATAAAAAAAGCTATAACTAGACATAAAAGTCTAATTATAGCTTTCTCATATTTCTAATTAAAGAACAACTACGTTAGCTGCTTGTGGTCCACGAGCACCATCTTCTACTTCAAATTCAACTTTATCGCCTTCTTTTAAAGTTTTGAATCCGTCTTTTTTAATGCTTGAGAAGTGAACGAAGATATCTTTTTCTCCTGCTACTTCGATAAATCCGAATCCTTTTTCCTCGTTAAACCATTTTACTGTACCTTGTTTCATAAGTTACAATCTCCTTTATATTTTTTTATTATCAATAATCAATCGTATTCTTGCTGTTAAAGATAATAAATAAAATAAATGTGATATTGTGTTATTCACTTAAAAAACTTAGAACCTGTATTACAATTTTTACTATATGTTTTATTGACTTTCTTCATTATACTTTATTTAAAAAGTATATGCAACTAATAAGACTTATAAAATAAAAAAGCCTTCCGGCTCTTTTATTAAAACTCTTCTTCTTCAGTTGAGATATTGAATTTCGATACAATTCCATCATTGTCAAAATCATAGACATCTTCAGTTTCTTCCATATCTTCTTCCTCAATTAGAGCGTCTACTTCATCATGGATATCCTCTTGTTCTTCATCTCCAAGTTCTTCAATATCATCTTCTTCATCAATTTCAAATTTTTGAACACTTGGTTCAACAAAGTTTTTAATGTCTTCAACAAATAAACTATCTCTTAATTTCCAGCTTCCATCTTCTACACAAACGAATCTTCCATCTAAGTTTAAATCAGTGTAGAAGTACGCAGCTTGCGCTGTAAATTCTTCATCATCAACATTTCTTAATGGTTTAATATAGTCTAGGAAATCATAAATATTTAATTTTTCAATTCCTTCTTCTACCATATATGCATAACATAAATCTATTAGTGACATTTCCTTAATTTTTTCTGTACTTAAATCTTTTAACTTTACCATTTATATTAGATTCCCTTCTTTTTTATTTATTACATTTTCTCTGGAGCAGATACTCCGATTAAGTCTAAAGCGTTTCTTAAAGTTATTTTAACAGCTGTAATTAATGCTAAATAACTTTGAGTTTGCTCTTTATTTTCAGTTATTACTTTATTATTATTATAGAATTTGTGGAAAGAACTTGCAAGACTTTGTAAATAATTACAAATTCTATGTGGTTCATAGTTTTTAGCAGCCTGTGCTACTATTTCTGGATAATATGCTAAGTTTTTCAATAAATCAACTGAATACTCATCAGTTAATAATTCATAATCACAATTATTAACATCATATTCAGCTTGTTCTGCTGCTTGACGTAAGATTGAACAAATTCTAGCATGAGCATATTGAACATAGTATAGTGGGTTATCACTTGATTGTTCTTTCGCTACTGCAAAGTCAAAATCTAAATGACTATCTGCACTTCTCATTACTAAGAAGTAACGAGCAGCATCAGCTCCTACCTCATCGATTAAATCACGAAGTGTAATTGCCTTACCTGTTCTCTTACTCATTTTCACAACTTCACCGTTATTAAGTAGTTGTACCATTTGCATAATTAACGCTTCTAATTGATCTGCTTTATACCCCATAGCTACTATACTAGCTTTAAGTCTAGCTACATAACCATGGTGATCTGCACCAAGAACATCTAATAACAAATCAAATCCACGATCTAATTTATTTTTATGATACGCTATGTCACTAGTTAAATATGTTAATGAACCATCTGCTTTAATTAATACACGGTCTTTATCATCACCTGTACCTAAAGCTGTTGTTTTCAACCATAAAGCGCCATCTTTCTCATAAACAAACCCTTGTTCTCTTAAAGATTCTAATGCTTTATCTACAAGACCTTTTTCATATAATGATTTTTCACTAAAGAACACGTCGTACTCTAATCCAAAATCTCCAAGATCTTTTTTGATATTTTCCATTTCATATGCAACTGCATACTCACGAATAAACTCATTTAAGTCTTCTCTTTCTAATAATGAATCTCCAAATTCATCTTTTAGTTTTTGACCTAGAATTTTGATATCTTCACCGTGGTACGCATCTTCTGGCATCTGTGCATCCATACCTAACGCTTGTTTATAACGAACAATTGCAGAAATAACTAAGTTGTTAATTTGATTACCTGCATCATTGATGTAATACTCACGAGATAAATCATATCCTGATTTTTTCATTATTCTTGCTAATGAATCAGAATATGCAGCATTTCTAGCATGCCCCACGTGTAATGTTCCAGTTGGGTTAGCTGATACATACTCTAAAAGAACTTTTTTACCTTGTCCAATGTTGTTTTCACCATATTTAAAATCGTCTTCTAAGATTTTTCCAACAACACTACCTAGACTTGATTTTTTAACGAAAAAGTTAATAAATCCTGGTCCAGCTATTTCAATTTTTTCTACCGCTTCATCTTCTTCTATATTACTAATTATTTCCTCGGCAATAACTCTAGGATTTTTACGTAAAACTCTTGTTAATTGCATCGCTACATTTGAAGAAAAATCTCCATTATCTGTGTTTTTTGGAGTTTCTACATGAATATCTACTCCATCAATTTCTAATTTGGCTAAAGAATTTTGTATTAATTCTACTATTTTATTTTTCACCAAAAATTCCTCCTAATTACCTACTAAATGTTTTTCACTAATATTTTCAATTTATTTTGCTGTTTGTCATTTTTTCCGAAATATATATTGTACACTATCTCAAACAAAGTAAAACTATTTTTTGCCATCTTACTTATTTTTACAAGTTGTGTCTCCAATTTCATCTGACCATATTGTGTACTATAGTCATTACTTGTTTTCGTATATGCTAAGTACATTTTTGAATCGTCTTTTTCTATACTAACACTTTCTTTTATTTTGTCAATAAAAATCTCTATTTTTTTGTTATTTTTATCACTATAAGTTATTTTCTCACTTGTGGCTTCTTCAATATGTATCCCCACATGAGAATCTTCATGAATTTTTTCAGCATCAACATATGTTGTTATTTTAATTTTACTATTCATTAATACTTTCTAATTCCTCTTCAATTTCTAACCAAGAATTATTTAATTCATCAACTTCTTCTGTTAATTGTTTTAGTTTTTCATTAAACTCTTGTGTTTTTATCATATCAGTATAGACCTCTTCTTTTGCAAGTTCATTATTAACCGCTAGTATTTCTTCTTCAAAACTTTCGATCTTTTCCATCAACTCATCACGTGTTCTTTCTAATTTTCTTACACGACGCTTAGTTTCTTTATCTAATATATAATTATTAGTTTCTTTTACTTCAACAACCTCTACTTCTTTATTCGTTAATTGTTGAGCTATTCTCTCTTGCTCTCTTTTTTCTAAATAATAATCATAATTCCCTAAATACATATTATGACCATTATCAGTAATATCTAATACCTTATTGGCTATCTTATTAATAAAGTACCTATCGTGACTTACAAATACAATAGTTCCTTCGTAATTTTTAAGAGCTTCTTCTAACACCTGTTTACTAGTAATATCAAGGTGGTTAGTCGGTTCATCTAATATTAATAAATTATTCTTTTCTAACATTAGTTTAGCTAGTTGTAATCTCGCTTTTTCTCCACCAGAAAGATCTCTTACTATCTTAAGAACATCATCACCTCTAAATAAGAATCTACCAAGAACAGTTCTTACTTCCGCTTCTTTCATTAAAGGATACTCATCCCAAAGTTCATTTAATATCGTTTTTGAAGATTCAAATTCTGCTTGTTTTTGATCATAGTATCCTAGCGACACTTTGCTACCATATTGAACATTTCCAGCAATTTCTTTTTGTCTCTTCGCTATTGTTTTTATTAAAGTAGATTTTCCTATACCATTTCTTCCAACAACAGCTATTCTATCTCCTTTATACACAGCAAGATTATAACTTTGACCTACTTTAGTTCCATTATAACCAACTTGTAAATCGCTAATTGTCAGAACATCACGACCACTTTGTTCTTTAATTAAGAACTCTATCCCTGCTGCTTTATCATCTTTTTTCGGATTATCTATAAGTTCCATCTTATCTAATACTTTTTGACGACTCTTAGCCATCTTACTAGTTGATGCTCTAGCAATATTTTTCTGAACAAATTCTTCTAATTTCTTTATATCTTTTTGCTGGCTCGTATATTCTTTTAGTTGTTTTTCATAATCTTCTTCATACTGTACTAAAAACTTAGAATAGTTACCTACATATTTCTTAAGCTTACCAAATTCTAAGTTGTATACAACATTAACAACTTTATCTAAAAAATATCTATCGTGACTTACAATTACTATTGCACCATTGTATGCTGATAAATAGTTTTCTAACCATGCTACATTTTCCATATCAAGGTGGTTAGTCGGTTCGTCTAGAACTAGTAAATCAGGCTCACTAAGTAACAATTTCGCCATAGATAGCCTTGTTTTCTCTCCACCTGAAAAAGTACTAATTTTCTTATCAAAGACTTCTTTTGTAAAATCTAATCCATAAAGTACACTTTCTATTTTACTCTTGTAATGATAATCCTTATGAGTTAATACTTTATTTTGTAACCTATCAAACTTATTAAGTAATGCTGGATCATTCTCAATATTTTCCGGAGTTAACTCAAAAGACAATTTCTCTAATTCTGCTTCCAAAGTAATTATCTCATCAAAGCAAGTAATCATTTCTTCATAAATCGACAAATCTTCTCTCACGATAAATTCCTGTGATAAATATCCAACTGTCGTATTTTTTGAAATGGTTCTTTCTCCACTATCGAAACTAATTGCCCCTGCTATTATTTTTAGTAAAGTACTTTTCCCTGCACCATTTCTTCCTACTATTGCAACCCTATCTTTATCATTGATTTCCAACTTTACATTCGAAAAAATTTCATTTACTACAAAATTCTTCGTTATATTATTTAGCTGAATTAACATAGTTTCTCCTTTCTTTCTTATTTTTTACTTATTTTCAACAAAAATCTTATCGAAATTGTTTATAACTAAAATATTATACCATATTTTTAGTTTTTAAGCTAATAATTATAGTTACTATCTTGAATAATTTAAATCAATTCTCAATCGATAACATTTATCAATTAAAATCTATTTATTTTCCTCTCGTAATTATAATTTAGAATATAAAAATTATGTTAATTTATTTATTCAATAAATTTATATTTTTTTAATTTTTCAGCATATCTTTTATCAAAATAGAAAAATATTTTTTATATCATCTTTCAATATTTTAAACCTTTAAAATTAAATTTATAATATAATTCTTATAGATTATTGTTACCTTTTTATATAAATGTTATAATACAAATGTATAATAAAATTATAGAATAAGGAGGATTCGTTCATGAAACCAAAAAAATTATTATCAGTCCTTATGGCTGCTGGATTAGCATTTACTGCTGTTGGATGCAGTAGTTCATCTAATTCAACTTCACAAAATTCAAATCAACCAGCTGACTATGTAGCTGGAGTATCACTAGATAAACCAATAAAAGTAGATAAAGAAGCAGGTACTATTACTGTTCTTACAAAAATTAATGGTAAATACTTCGATGAAGCTACAAGACATAACTCTGTAGAACAAAGTGGTACAAATGGTGCAAAATCAATTTTTACAGCATTTGCTAAACCAGAAGAATTCTACAACGCTTTAATTGAAATTGGTGCAAAACCTGGAAATAATATGAATCCAAATAATGCAACTACTACTCACGTAGAAGGAACTCCAATCAAAGCAGAAATTACTTGGAATGGTGCCAAGAAAAAATATGATATCAATGAAGTTGTAAAAGATAGTAATGGAAAACAAATTGATTTCCGCTTCGGTGGTAACTTAGAGCGTGCAATCGACAAAAATACAGGATGTTTATCTTGTCTAGATAGTTGCCCAGTTGGAATTATCTCAAATACTACTTACACTTATGGAGCTGTTGAAACTCGTAAAGAAGTGAAATTTACTGGTAATGAAGATATTTTACCAGAAGACGGAACTTATGCAGCAGTAATTTACAGCATCAAAAAATAATAATTAACTATATTAATTATTACAACTACGTAAGATGTTTATATATATTCATAATAGCATATAAATATTTAATTTTCTTTTATAAAAACCCCTCAAATATTTATATACTATTAAAGGAGCGACTCTTTAAATTATAATTTCTCAAAAATTATAAATTTGTGTCGCTCCCCTATTTATGATACAAGGAGAAAATAAATGAAACGCTTAAGATTATTATTCTATTTCACAAGTGTTGGTATAGCTGTTGGTTACTTCTTCGCATTCTTACTGTTCTTCTTTACACAGTTTGAAATGCTAGCCGATCAAAGTCTTGTAATTTTTGTTTGGACTGTTTACGGTATAATGACAGGATTATATTTTAAACGTATCAATCGAAAATACACATTCTTCATTATAGAAGCTATTATACTTCTTATGGCTATATTTTCTGGTAAAACTAAAACTTTACTATATATAGCTCGTGAAGTGCTACATGCTGGATCACTTAATCAAATTAGAACTCCGTTCATCATTGGTGTTATTATTGTTAACTTAATAAACCTTTATATTATTCTAACACTATCTAAATACCAAAAAGTTTATACTAAAGACGAACTTAAAGCACTAAAACAAACAGAAGTAAAACTTAGTGACTTAAGAGAAGTAGATCCAGAAGAAGAGAAAAAATTAAAAGCACAACGTAAAAAAGTTAGATACATTACCCTTGCTTGCTTCGCAATCTTCTTTGTAGTTTATTTCACAGTACCAAGTTTTAAAACTGGTATTAACACAGCATTTGCCACTCTATCACAATTCGATACAAATGCAGTAATCGAATATTTACGTGGATGGGGAGCTTGGGCTGCCGTTGTTTCTGGAGTACTTATGGTTCTTCAATCAATCGCCGCTCCTATTCCAGCATTCTTAATCACATTGTCTAACGCAGCAATCTTCGGTTGGGTTGCTGGCGCTGCTTTATCTTGGTCTACAGCTATGCTTGGAGCAGCACTGTGCTTCTATATCGCCCGCGGACTAGGACGTGATGTAGTAGAAAAACTTACAAGTAAAGGTGCAATGGCTAGTATCGACGTATTCTTCGAACGATATGGAGACAAAGCTATCCTTATCTGTAGATTATTACCATTCGTATCTTTCGACTTTGTTAGTTATGCAGCAGGTTTAACAAACATGAGTTTCTGGAGATTCTTTATAGCTACAGGTGTTGGACAATTACCTGCAACTATCGTTTATTCATATGTAGGTGGTACATTATCAGGTGGTGTTAGAAACTTATTTATCGGATTAATGTGTTTATTCGCATTATCAATCGTTATCGGAATCATGAAAAAAATCTATAACGACAAACATAAAAAAGAAGAAGAACTTAGTTCTGCTTCTAACTAAATATTAAAATAAACAAAAGCAACTAGAGATAAAACATTCACCTCTAGTTGCTTTTATACTATTAAATATCTATTCCTTTTTGACTCAACTGTCTCATAAAGAAGAATTTTTCTGTACAAATTTCTACCTCATTATCTGTAGTTAGTCTGTTATCAATATAAACATCTATTCCATCTACTACATATTTTGAATACAATTGTGCATCAAATTTATCAGCCATCGAAACCACGACAGCTCTATCTACTCTCCCACCTCAACAAAACTGTTGAAACAGAGATACTAACACGTGTTTTTTATTTTTCTCATTTAATAATTTTTTCGCTTGATCATTAATTGTAATTTTCATTTTCTTCTCCTATTCTACTCTATTGCTTCTAGAGCTTCTACCATGTTTACTTTTTTTAATTTTTCATGCATTACTATCATTACTACTATAATAATCAATTTTGTATTAATTAAGAAGTGATTCCCACTTGGTTAAAATATTTCATAAATAGGAATTTTTCTACACCTATTTCTACATTTTCTCCTATATTTAATCTATAGTCAATATAAACATCTATTCCATCAACTATATATTTTGAATATAATTCTTTATCGAATTTACTTGCTATCGAAACCCCGATAACTTTATTTACTCCGCCACCTCAACAAGATTGTTGAAATAGTGATACTAATATATAGTTTTTATTCTTTTCTTTTAATAATTTTTTCGCTTCGTCATTTATTATAATTGCCATTTCTTTCTCCTATTCTACTCTATTGCTTTCAGAGCTTCTACCATGTTTACTTTTTTTAATTTTTTATGCATTACTATCATTACTACTATTGTAATTAATACTGTAATTCCAGACGCCAATAAATACACAACTAATGGCACTTTACTACTAAACATCATATCACGCCCCGCTAGTTCCAATATTATTTTCAAGTACATCCTATAGCCAAGATAGTTACCTAAGATAATACCTACCGCACTTAAGTAAAAAATTTCTCTAAATACATAAATAGTTACTTCACTTGGATAAAATCCAAGAACTTTTATCGTTGATAATTCTCTTATTCTCTCTGAAACATTTACATTTATTAAATTATATAATACTACAAGCGCTAACGTTAAAGAACAAATTACCATTACCGCAACTATAATATCAATCCCTTTTATAAAATTATCCAATATCTCTTGAATTTTTGAATTATCGCTTATATTTACTATATCCTTATTATTATGTAGGTTACTTACTATATTTTCTACAGTTTCTTTTCCACCTGTAGTTTGTACTAAAAATGTATTATCTTTATACTGTTTATTAAACACAGATTCATAATAATCTCTATTAATATATATTGTATGTCCAAAGTAATTTTTATTGATCTCTCCTACTGTGAGTGTATATTCCTTATTATTTACAACGACAGTAAAATTATCTCCTTTATTCAACTTGTGTAAGTATGCCAATTTTTCACTAACTACAGCTCCATTTTCAGGTATATTTATATTTTTATCACCACGGTCTTTCAAAGTAATATAATCTTTATAATCATTTTTATCGACTGTTATTAACTGTGCAGAGTCTATAATTTCATTATTACTCTCAAAAGTTGCAAGTTGAATATTTACTTTTGTATTAGCTTTAACATTCTTGTCCTCGCTAATCTCTTTTTGTAGTTTTTCTACACTTACACTATCTATATACGGATTATAAGTAGCTGCTATATCTACCTTATTAATAACTTTGAATTGTTCATTAGAAATATTTATTACTCCATAACGAATACCAAAACCTATAAACATAAGAGTCAGACACCCTGCAACTCCAAATATCGTCATTAACATTCTAATTTTATAACGGAAAATATTTCTAAAGGTTACCTTCCTTAAAAAGCTAAGTCTTGACCAGATAAATGGTACTTTTTCTAAAAATATCCTACTTCCTTTACTAGGTGCTTTAGGACGTAATAAGTACGCACTTTTCTCTCTAAGATTCTTTCTTAAAGGTATATAAATCGCTAAACTTATACATCCTAATGAAATAACAAAAGCTGCGATAAGTATACTTGGAGTGTATACTATCTCCGGTGTATTAAAGGTAAAGAACCTTGCATAAGAATTATATATTATCGGCACAATCACCAAATATGCCCCAATTATCCCTAAAATAGTTCCTATTAAAGTAGATAAACCTCCATACACAAAATACTTTTTAGAAATCTGATAATTACTATAGCCTAATGATTTAAGTGTTCCTATATTTATTCTATTTTCATCAATCATCCTAGTTAAAGTAGTTAGTGAAACTAAAATTGATACTACGAATAAAAATATAGAAAAAACATTTGCAACGAAAGTTAAACTACTTGCAGAATCTATAAACTGGGCATAATTTTTTAACCCTCTAATATTCTCTACTGAAAACCTTGGATAACTTTCTTCTTTAAGACTTATTCTTGCTATATTCAATTGTTTTTTATTTTCATCAATTTCTTTTTGAGCTTTATTTAGTTTTTCTATTTGCTCATTATAACTTTTACTATCAACATTTTTTAATAATTCTATTTTTGATTTAACAGCATTTAGTTGATCTTGGGCTTGATTTATAACCTTCTCATTTTCATTTAATTTTTTATTATTTTTATCTAAATAGTTTTTCTCATCAATATTCTGTTGAACTTTTAATTTCTCAATCAAATTATCTCTTGTTTTATTAACTTCAGTTATATAATCTTTATCACTATATTTATAATTAATATTTTTTAGTTTAATATTGACACCACTAACATTTTCAAACTTAAAGACATCCTTTTTCACATATCCAAAGTAATCTTTATTAGCTAGATTATTATTCGATACTTCTATATGATCCGCACCTTGTACAAAACCTACCACTCTAAATTTAAATTGTTTCAAAGTATTACTATCATTATTACTTGAAACGAAAGAAATTTCATCACCGATTTTATAACTACCTTGAAGTGATTCTACTAAAGCTATTTCACTTTCATTATTAGGTAAAGCCCCCTCAACAACCTTAGGTAAAACTAATTTTTCAGGTATAGACTCAACATTTACAAATTCATTACTATTTGTGATTTGTAATTTTTTTATATAATAACTCTCACTTATATCAATATTATCCATATCATTGATAAGTTTCATATCCGATTCGTTGATACCGTAATTATGACTTACTCTCAAATCATACATCTTATGGCGCTCTATATATTTATTATAAGTATTTACCATTGCAGGCGAAGTTTCTTTCAAACCTACAAATATAAAAACTCCTAGAAACATTATTATCATTATCGATATGAATTTTGACTTAGTCCGTGAGACTTCTCTTAATATATCTCTATTTATTGCTTTCATAATACTACCACTCTATCTCATCTATACTTTTAGGATTAGTATTTTGTGTTACTCTTTTTACTCTAGCATCATAGATTTCTATTACTTTATCAGCTGCTTCTGCAATGGAGCTATTATGAGTAATAATAATAACTGTTTTCTTCTCATCAACACTATATTTTTTTAATATATTTAATATATTCTTTCCAGTTTTATAATCTAAAGCTCCTGTCGGTTCATCACAAAGTAATAGTTTAGGGTTCTTAGCTATTGCTCTGGCTATAGCAACACGCTGTTGCTCACCTCCGGAAATTTGCGAAGGAAAATTATTCAATCTATTTTCTAAACCAACAAGCTTCAATATTTCAATTGCATCTTTTGGCTGTTTTACTATTTGTTCTGCCAATTCAACATTTTCCAAAACAGTTAAATTTGGAATTAAATTATAAAATTGGAATACAAATCCTATATCTTCTCTTCTATATTTTGTAAGTTCGTCTTCATTCAAACCAACTATTTCTTTTCCAAAGACATTAATAGATCCTTCACTGGCATTATCCATTCCACCTATAATGTTCAACAATGTACTTTTTCCAGCCCCACTAGGACCTAAAATCACTACAAACTCTCCTTCATTAATGTCAAAACTAATAGCATCATTAGCTATAACTTTATTGCTATCTTCACCATATACTTTAGAAACATCTTTTACAATTATTTTTTGCATAGTATTTCTCCTTTATTCCTATAATATAATTATATCACATATTATTTAATGTTTTAACTTAACCGCTTACTCTTAAACTTTCCTACTAAACAGATTTCTTTACAGTAAAAAAATTTAGTATTATAATATCGTAGACTAGTAAATTTTTACTGAAATTTCTGATTACAATAGAAAGGAGAATATATGCTAAACATTTATGAATATCCAACATGCTCGACATGTAGAAAAGCAAAAAAACTTTTAACTGAAAATAATATTGAAGCAACATACTACAATGTAAAGGAAAAAACACCTACAGTAGATGAATTTAAAAAAATAATCGAAACATTCGACTTACCGCTAAAAAAATTATTTAATACTAGCGGTCTGGTTTACAAAGAACTAGGATTAAAAGACAAGTTGGCTACATTATCTCTTGATGAGGCACTTCAACTACTTCATGAAAATGGAATGTTGATTAAACGACCACTTGCCTTTGATTTTAAAAATGACATTCTATTATTGGGATATAAAGAAGACATTTGGGAAAAAGCCCTTTTATAAAAAAATTATTAAATTATCTATTGATATTTATAAAAAATAATGTTATAATAGTCGAGATGTGAAAACATTAAATTACGATGTTCCTCTGTTAATCAAGCATTAATAAAGAACATTTTGTAAAAAAAGGAGAAAGAATAATGAGCAAAATCATTGAAGCGATTACTAAAGCGCAATTAAGATCAGACATTCCTGAATTCAAAGCTGGGGATACAGTAAGAGTACACGTTCGTATCGTTGAAGGTGGACGTGAGCGTATCCAACAATTCGAAGGAGTAGTTATCAAACGTCGTGGTGGAGGAATCTCTGCTACTTATACTGTACGTAAAATTTCAAACGGTGTTGGTGTTGAAAGAACATTCCCTGTTCACACTCCAAAAGTTGAAAAAATTGAAGTTGTACGTAAAGGTAAAGTTAGACGTGCTAAATTATACTACCTACGTAACTTACGTGGTAAAGCTGCTCGTATTAAAGAAGTACGATAATAAGAAAAAGCTTAAAAGCCCTATTACATCAGTAACGGGGCTTCTTTTTTTACTTTAATCATGTTTTGACCATGTTTATCAAAATTCATAATTTTACCCTAATTCTATTTTTATCTTCAACACCAACCAATACTATCAACAAAGAATATTAGTACAAAAAGAACTAGCTACTCACAATAGCTAGTTCTTAATATTTTATAAGTCTAATTTATAATCGTCTGCTTTTACGAATCCTTTTTTCTCCATATAGTAATATACTGCATATGAGATTATTGCTGGTAAAATAAAGTGTAATAACAAAATTTCAATTAATAATACCGAATGAGAAACATGATTAGACATTGTTTGCCATGTCATAAGTTGCCCTACAAGTCCAGATGTCCCCATACCGCCACCGGCAGGGTTATTCTCCATTCTACAAACAATTGTAGCAATAGGTCCTAGTATTGCACTAGCTACAATCGGCGGAATCCATATAACGGGTTTTCTCATGATATTCGGAACTTGCAGCATAGATGTTCCTAACCCTTGAGCAAAAAGTCCATTCCAACGATTAGCTTTGAAGCTTATTACTGCGAAACCAACCATTTGTGCTGCACAACCTACAGTTGATGCACCAGCTGCTATTCCAGATAATCCTAAAATAATCGACAACGCAGCAGAGCTTATAGGTAATGTCAAAATTATTCCCATTACTACCGAAACAACTATACCCATAATAAATGGTTGAAGTTCCGTCGCTTCTCTAATAAATGTACCTAAGATTTTCATACCTTTAATCAAGTAAGGTCCTGTGAAATATGAAACTATTGCACCTATTATAATAGTAATGAATGGAGTAACTATTATATCAATCTTTGTCTTACCTGAAACTAATCTACCAATTTCTGCTGCTATAACAACAGAAATAAATGCTCCTAGCGGATCCCCAGATCCTGTAACAATTAATTTGCCTTGTTCTACTAGATGATTCGTCCCAAGATTAGAACCAAAAGCACCTAGGAAACCTACTACACCTGAAGCCAAAATTACTAACTTAGGTGCTTTTAAGGCATGCGCTACCCCTATACCAATTACCGGCCCTGTTAAAGCCATTGAAATTGTAGCTACAACAATAAGAAAACTAGATAGTGCACCACTTAAATTTATAGCAATTTGTTTAATAATTAATCCAATAATTAACGTACAGAACAAACCTAATGCCATACCATTTAAGGCGACTATAAAGTATCTATGAAACAACTTTGATAATAAATTATTTTTATTCATATCAAACTCTCCGTATTTAGTAAAGATTATTTTGCACTTATTGTGCTTAACTACTATTATAACTCGTTTTTTCTTATTTTTCTCTAAAAATACTCCCAAAAAAGAAAAAGGTTTAGGTAATTTTACCTAAACCTTTTTTAATATTTTCTATTATTATGCTGAAGCTCCGCTTGTTGCGTCTGCTGCTGGCGCTGCTGCAGGTGCAGGTGCTGCCGCATGACCGTGTCCAGCATCTGAAGCTCCACTTGTTGCATCTGCTGCAGGTGCTGCTGCATATCCGTGACCTACTGGTACTCCATTTTTAACTAATGATTGACCAGTTTGTTTTAGGTACCAGTCAACGATTGGTTTGAAGTCTAAGATGTACTCGTTGATACCAGCATATTTACCGTTTTTATCGTACATTGCTTGATAGTTGTGCACTACGTATTTGTCTGGTCCGTGAGTTGGTACGTGTGTACGGAATACATCGATTTGTCCTGAACGTAGTAATCCTACTAACCAGTTTACACTCTTTTGTATTCTCTCTGGCTGATCTGGGTGAACTGCTGCTAATGAGCATCCAACTTGTCCAGGACGACGTTTTGCAAGCATTTCATAATCTTCTTTGTTGTAGTTGTAGTATAAGAATTGGTTATTACTATCAGCATAAGTTAATTCCATTGGCATAGAGTTTAAGAAGTAGTTAAGTTGGTCTACTGTTAAAAGACCACGGTCAAGTTTAACATATGTATCTCCAGATACAGCATTAACTTTCTCAGCTGCTAATTCAAGCCAGTTATCATCATTCATATCAACACCTTCAACTGTTGTATCACATTTTCCACTAGCTGTTAAGTCTTCTTTTGGTGTTGGTTTTCTTTCTGCTAATGATTGAGCTACTGTAGCAAATTTAACGAATTTAGTTAAGCACATACGTAAGTATCCTACTGTACGATCATCAACTAAGTTACCTTCAGCATCAAATGCTTCTTTAGCTTTTCCTAAAAGGAACTCGTTACCTGGGAATACGATTGCATTAACACCTGGAGCGTCTAAGATTTGACGTAAGTGTAATTGAGCACGAGATGATCCTTGATCATAGTATGAAGCTCCAAGTACCATTACTGGTTTGTTTTCAAGTGGGTGTAATTCGAATGATAACCACTCTAATGCACTCTTAAGTGATGCAGTAATTGTGTGGTTGTGCTCAGGTGTAGCGATGATAACACCATCAGCTTGTAAAATTTTACGGTTCATTACTAATAAATCTTTGTTTTCTCTTGAATGATCTTCATCTTGGTTAAACATTGGTAAGTTAGTAATGTCTAATAATTCTAAAGTGAATAAATCTTTATATTCTTTTGCTATAAATTCCATTAATTTGCGGTTATAAGAAACTTCCGCGTTTGAACCTACGATTCCTACTAATTTCATGTGTCTACACTCCTATCCTATTTTAAATCTTCCCAAGAGAAGTTTTCAATTTCTTTTTCAGCTAATTTATGTGCATTAATTAATTTTTCAGTAATTTTAATGAATAATAAGAAATCAGCAAATAAGCTATCTAATTTAGCTACTGTTTCTGGGTTAGAAATATCTCCAGCTTCGTCAAAAGCTTGTAAAGAATGTCCTAATAAGAACTCAGAACTTGGCATTACACGTGCTTTAACTTCTGGTGAATCCATCATTTGACGTAAGTGAGCTTGTGCACGAGATGATCCAAGAGTTCCGTATGAAGCTCCTGTTAACATTACTGGTTTGTCAAGTAATGGGTGAATTCCATAAGATAACCAAGCGATTGCACTCATTAATGATGCAGGTACTGCGTGGTCATACTCAGGTGAACTGATGATAACTCCGTCAGCTGCTTCAATTTTAGCTGCAATTTCTTTAACTCCTTCAGGTAATTCTTTATTAGCTGGTTTGTTGAATAAAGGAAGATCTTTAATTTCAACTAATTCGATGTCAGCTTTACCTGCAAAATGTTTTTGAATATATTGTAAAAGTTGGCGGTTTGTAGATTTTTTAGAGTTTGTACCAACTAGACCAATTAATTTTACCATGTTTTTGTTTCCTCTCTCTTTTTTTGTACTATCTACTTTATTTGTATCTAGATTTTCTTGTCTTGTTTTTTTAACATTTTTTTTGTTTTTTACTTCAGCCACTTTAATAGAGCCTCCTTAAATTAATAGTATTTTCAGTATTCTTCAAGATATTATCAGCTAACATATTATTTTATCTAGCACTCCGCTTGTATAATAGATTTTACCTTCAATTGTTACAACAACACCTTCTATATCAGGTAAACTATCTATTTCATCCATAATATCTTCGACATTTTTTCCAAATAGTCTTGTCGTCCAAATTTCTCCATCCACTGAGGCTGTTGAAATTATAGACAAACCTGCTACATTTGTTTCAACGGGATAACCAGTTTTCGGATTCAATATATGATGATAAGTTTTTCCGTTTTCTGTGTAATTACGTTCATAAATACCAGAAGTTACAACAGATTGATTTTTTATACCTATAGTAAATAAGTGATTCCCTCTAGGTTCCACAGGATTTTGAATACCTATGCGCCACATTAAATCTGGATTATGCTTAGCATCACCAAATGTTAACACGTTTCCACCTAGATTAATTAATCCCGCGTCTACACCTCTTTTTTTCAAATATTCAATCATTAAATCAGCAATATACCCTTTTGCTACGGCACCTAAATTAATAGCCATACCTTTCTTAGCAAGATAGACAGATTGTTCTTCTTCATTGAGAATTATTTGATTAGGATCTGTTATTTCTAATAGACTATCAATTTCTTGTTTTGTTGGAACCTTGACATCATTAAATCCTATTCTCCATGTCTGCACAATTGGTCCAATAGCTATGTTTAAAAAGCTATTAGGAGCACAGCTGTGAAGTTTTCCAATTTTTATCAAATCAAATAAATCTGGATGAACTTTGACAGCTTTAATACCTGCATTATGATTTACAACCATAAGTTCAGAACTATCATCGTTTGCACTAAATCTATGCTCATACATCTTTAACATTTCCACAGCATCATCTAAAATATTTTCAGCATCAATGCTATCAAAAATAAGAATATCTATATGAGAACCCATTAATTTTAAGGTCTTTCTTCTTAAATTCATTTTTTTACACCTTACAATAAAAAATTTATTTGCTTAAGATAACTAAATATGTTGTATACATCTACAAGAAACCTGTTATTAAAAGACAAAGTAATAATAGATAATTAATACTTTAATTACATTATATAACAGAAATAACTTCAAATCAACAAAATATTTCACTCGTAAAGACTGACTTAATACCAATTTTCATTAAAAAACACAATAAAAATTAACTGAGTTTATATTTCTTTATATAAAAAATCTACAAATATAAACAGATATATACAGTAAAGAAACCTGAAAACCTTTAATTTATTAGATTTTCTTAAACTTTATATTTTTATTTAATTTACTAAATTTAAAATATTATAAAATTATAAAAATACAAATATAAGTTTAAAAAAAATATATTTACATCAAATTATTTCATATTTTCATTGATTTTCATTTTTAATTAAAAATGGAAATGCAATTTCAAAATTAATATTATAATAAATAAAAAGCTATCGATTAGCCCTAAGCTAGGTTAATATTTTCCAACTTTAAACCAATCAATAGCTCTAATTTAATTTTTTACTTTTAACTTAATTTTTCTAACCGTGAAAATGAGCACATTCATTACAATACTTGAAAACACTATTGGTAAATATACATTAAGAACAGATGCTCCAACCTCTTGACCCTCTATCAATTTATAATATATTCCAATGAATAATACAGCTAATGCTAGAGCATTTATCAATAATGGAGAAAGCCATATCTTTTTAAATGCTATATTCAATATATGTGTTATAAACCATGATCCAAGTATATACCATTTACTATAGGTATACCAATATGCTAATAAAACTAATACACTCATTATCTCAACTCACTTAAAAATCTTGTTGCAATTTCTTGCGGTCTTGTTATCGCTCCACCAACAACTATACAATGCGCCCCTGCTTCAAACGCCTGTTTTGCTTGTTGTGGAGTATGAATTTTACCTTCTGCTATAACAGGAACTTTTACATTTTCTACGATTTCTCTTACCAAGCTAGGATTAAATTGTTTAGAGTCTTCTGTATATGGAGTATACCCATTCATAGTAGTCCCTACAAAATCAACTCCCGCTCTTTCCGCTTCAATTGCTTCTTCTAAATTAGAAATATCCGCCATCAACAAGACATTTGGATATTTTTCTTTAATTTCTTTTACAAATTCACTAGGAGTTTTATCATCTCCTCGTTCTCTATTTGTACAATCCAAAGCAATTATATCAGAATTAGCTTCTACCAATTTATCTACTTCTTCCATTGTAGCCGTTATATAAGAAGCATATCCTTCATATGATTTTTTTATTATACCAATTACCGGTAAATTCGTTTGTTCTTTTATTTGTTTAATATCTAAAACACCTTGAGCTCTGATAGCTTTTACACCTGCATTTTTTACAGCTTGTGCCATTAAACACATCACTCCACCTTCTTCTTTATATAAAGCTTCTCCTGGTAAAGCTTGACAAGAAACTATCATTTCTCCTTTTAGATATTCTAATAATTGTTGTTTTTCCATAATATTATCCTTTCACGGCTCCTAAAGTAACACCTTGAGTAAAGTAATTTTGGAAACAGATAAACACGATTATCATAGGTAATGATGCTAATGATGCCCCTGCCATTAGTAGTCCATAGTCATTAGAGAACTCTTGTCCTTGTGCTAACGCCGCTAATCCTAATGGTAATGTAGACATATCAGGTGTGTTAGAAAAGATTAATTGTGAGAAGTAATCATTCCAACTAGCTATAAATGTAAAGATTGCTAATGCACCAATACCTGGTTTAATGATCGGTAATGCAATGTTCATAAATGTCCTTACTTCACCGCAACCATCAATTCTTGCTGATTCAAGTAATTCTGTTGGAATTGCTTGTGAGAATTGTCTCATTAAGAATACTCCAAATGGCCATCCTACCGCTGGTAAAATCAATGCATAGTAAGTATTCATTAAGTTAAATTCAGTAATTAAGTTTAATAAAGGTATTAAAATTACTTGTTTTGGTAACGCCATCGCAGCAACAAAGACCATGAAAATTACTTTAACTCCTGGGAAATTTTTCTTAGCTAATGCATATCCTGCTAATGCAGATGTCGCACATACTAAGAATGTTGTCATTACTGAAATAAATACTGAGTTGAAAAACCATCTTAGAGTATTTGATGTGAATAACTTATTATAATTTTCCAAAGTTGGAGATGTCGGCCACCATTCAGGTGGAATTGTTATTGCTACATCTTGTAACTTAAACGATCCCGATGCAATCCAGTAGAATGGAAATATAAAGAATATAGTTAATCCGATCAATATTATCATAGATACTATTTTAAAAATACTAATACTTTTCATCCTAAATCCTCCTAATCATTGTCTGTAGATAGAAACTTGAATTGTAAGATAGAAATTATTCCAATAATCACCGCAAGGATAATACCCATCGCACTAGCTACACCATGATTTCCGTTTTTAATTGCTGCTTCATATACTAAATACATAATTGTACTTGTTCCGTAGTTCGGTCCCCCAGCTGTTAATAACTGAATTAAGGCGAAAATTTGGAACGAGTTAATTGTTGTTACAACTACAATATATAATGTTGTTGGCTTAATAAGCGGCCAAGTAATTTTTGTAAATACTTGCCATTTTGTTGCTCCGTCAATTTCAGATGCTTCTAATAATTCTTTTGGTACGTTACCTAAAGCAGCAACATAAAGAATTATCGGTTGACCTAACGAAGTAGTAATAAGAATCGTAATAATAGCATATAATGCTGTTTTTGGATTCCCTAACCAATCGACATTTTCATTAATTATGTGCATAGACTTAAACACATAGTTTAAAATTCCATATTCTGGATGATAAATCCAAGCCCAAACCACTGTGACAGATACTACAGAAGAAATAGCTGGGATATAGAATACTCCACGGAAGAATGATCTTACTACAGCACTCTTATTATAAATTGTTACCGCAACAAATATTGAAACTAATACAACTATCGGTACTGCAACTACAGTTACGACAACTGTATTAATAAGAGATTTCATAAATGGTTCGTGGATTGTTGCTCCATTTCCACTGAACAATAAATCTGAATAATGTTTTAATCCTACAAATACTGGATTTTTCTTAGCAAAACTATATAATGATAACTGAAGTCCACGTAACATCGGGACCAAAACAAATGTTATAAAAAATACACTAACCGGCAAAATAAATAAATATGCACTAAAGTCTATTTTTTTTCTTTTCTTAGTAGTCTTCATAGCTCCTCCTAAAAAGTTATTATTTTATCTTAAAAAGGGAGTGACTCAAAAATCGTGATTTTCGAAGAAATCGATTTTGTCGAGTCACCCCCGCACAGTTTATTAGATATCTAAAAAGATTTTATAAAGCGAATTTAGATATCAATAAACCACTGCGTCTATGAGTTTTCATATAAACCTTGTTAAAATTTAGGGCTTTTGGGGCAGCCCCCTTTATACGTCAAATTACAATGCTTCTTTTATTGTTTTATTTGCATCTTCAACAAATTTATCTAATCCTTCTTTAGGTGAAGTTTTTCCGTTTAATACACCTTGAACCATATTGAACCAAAGTGGTCTCATTTTAGCAAATCCAGGAATTGTGTTATAGTATGTTCCATATTGACTTGTTAGACCTTCTGCGAATTTAAGTTCTTCTGAATCATATAATCCTGTTTCACCTTTTTTAGCTGAGAAGTTACCAGATGCTAATAGAGTACGTTTACCCCAATCTTTATCATTTACCATGAAGTCAACGAATTTTTTAGCTGCTGCTGCTTTATCTACATCACCATTATCGAAGATAGCTGGTCCAGCTACTAAGTAGTCATATTTAGCTTTTCCACCATTGTTAGGGAATGGTAAGAATTTATAGTTAAATCCTGATGCATGTGATGCTGCGATACCTGGTGAGAATAAGATTGTAGTTGCTGCACGTCCTGATTTGAATGCTTCTAGAGCATCTTTAGCTTCTAAGGCAACACCTTGACCTAATAAACCTTCATCATATGCTTTTTTAACCCATTCTAAACCTTTAACACCGTTAGCGTCGTTAATAATATATTTGCTGTTTGCATCATCTGTAATCCAAGAGTTGTATAAGTTTGCTACAAATGCTCTTGGTCCTTGGTCTCCTGCTTGTGATTTAGTATAGAATAAAGCTGGAGTGATGTTTGAATCTTTTTGTTTAACTGCTTTTAAGAATTTTTCATATTCTTCAACTGTCCAACTTCTATCTTGTTTGTTAAGAGGTAGAAGATCTGTTACTCCTAATTTGTCAGTTAAGTCTTTGTTTACACCCATTAAGAATGGTGCTACCCCTTGTGGATACATGTAAAGTTTGTCTTTGTAACTAGAAGCTTTAACTGCTGCTTCACTTAATTTTGATTTATCAACATCATCTAATGGAACTAATAAATCTTTTGCTGCCCAAGCAATTACACGACCTGGTGCATCGTAAATTACGTCTGGAGCAGTTTTTGACTGAATAGCTGTTTCTATTTTAGCTGGCCCATCTGTAAATTCTATTTTTTGATAATTTACTTTAATATTTGGGTTTTTCGCTTCGAAAGCTTTAATTAAAGCTGCATCGAAATCCTCAGTTTTCTTAAATTCTTTATCTTTAGTGAATTGTGGGAAGTCCCAATAAGTAATTTCTACTTTTTTGTTCGGGTCAGCTTGTTTTTCTTCTTTTTTACCACCCACACACCCTGTTAAAACAAGTGCAGTTGTTGCTGCTACAGCAAGCAGCTTATTTATTTTTCTCATAATATGAGCCTCCTTATTATTTTATGTTTTTAAAAATTTGACGTCTTATTTAAACTAATCTAAAATACTAAGCTCAGTATCTACATCAAAGAAATGAGCTCTATTCATATCTAGCGCAAAAGTTAATTCATCACCCATTTTAATATTTTGTCTTGAGTGTACGATTGCTTTGATATTTTCTCCATTTAAATCAGTATGAACGATATATTCAGAACCTAATAACTCAGCCACAATTACTTTTGAAGTAATTTTAGCATGTGAATAAGTTTCTAATACTAACGGATCATTTGAAATATTTTCAGGTCGAATTCCTAAAACAACTTCTTTCCCTTCGTATCCTAATTCTTTTAATTTTTCATAATATCCAACAGGAATCTCAATATTCCCGCCATCTTTTGTAATAAAGTTACCTTCTACAACTTTTCCTCTCATGAAGTTCATAGTTGGTGCTCCAATAAATCCAGCTACAAAAAGATTTTCAGGATGATCATAAATATCTTTCGGACTTCCTACTTGTTGAACTACACCTTTTTTCATTACAACAATTCTGTCAGCCATTGTCATTGCTTCAGTTTGATCATGTGTTACATAGATTGTAGTTGCACCTAAAGTATTATGAATTTTAATGATTTCCGCTCTCATATTACTTCTTAGTTTAGCATCTAAGTTAGATAGAGGTTCATCCATAAGGAAAACCTTAGGACTTCTAACTATTGCTCTTCCTAATGCAACCCTTTGTCTTTGACCTCCAGAAAGTGCTTTAGGTTTTCTATCTAAAAGTTCTTCTAGTCCTAAAATCTTTGCTGCTTCTTCTACTTTGGCCTTAATTTCATCTTTTGGAACTTTTCTTAATTTTAAAGCGAATGCCATATTATCAAATACTGTCATATGTGGATACAATGCATAACTTTGGAATACCATTGCGATATCTCTATCTTTAGGTTCAACATCATTAACTAATCTATCCCCTATATAAAATTCTCCTTCAGTTATATCTTCTAGACCAGCAATCATTCTAAGTGTTGTAGATTTTCCACATCCAGATGGTCCAACAAAAACTACGAATTCCTTATCGGCTACTTCTAAATTAAAATCTGTTACCGCACAGAAACCATTATCATATTTTTTATAAATATTTTTTAATGATAAACTTGCCATATTAGCCTCCTGTTAATTTAATATTTATCTTTTCTCTAAAATAGTATCACATATGAAACCGCTTGTAAAGATTTTTGTTCGTTAATTTAATGTTGTAACTTTCAAAATAATCCATTATTTTTTTATTTCATTTAAACAATAATCAAACTTGTATATCAACAAAACATGGCTAACACAAATAAAAAGAACATTTATAAGAGAAAAACAAACATTTGTTCAGTTATTTTTTTATTATATTTATTTAATCATTTATATACTAAATTTAACACATTAACACTAATATGAATTTTAATACCTTTTTAAAATATCTAAATTTACCTATTTTCATTTTTAAATTACCTTTTAGTTTATAATACAATATTGCAATCGTTTTACATTTTTATATTTTACATTTGACTAGACAGATACTGAATTTATTTCATTTAATATATTTCAAATATGCCTTAATATTTTTTTATATTTCAATAAGTAAAAATATAATTATTTAAACAAAAAAAGCAAGAGCCTTTAGCTCTTGCTTCTTTTAAAATATTCTAATTAGCGTTTGATGTTGTAGAATGCTTGAACACCTGGGTATACAGCTGTAGCATCTAATTCATCTTCAATACGTAATAATTGGTTGTATTTAGCAATACGGTCTGTACGGCTAAGAGAACCTGTTTTAATTTGTCCAGCGTTAGTTGCAACTGCGATATCTGAGATTGTAGAATCTTCAGTTTCTCCAGAACGGTGAGAAACTACAGCTGTGTAACGAGCACGTTTAGCCATTTCAATAGCGTTTAGAGTTTCAGTTAAAGTACCGATTTGGTTAACTTTAATTAGGATTGAGTTACCAACACCTTGTTCGATACCTTGTGATAATTTTTTAGTGTTAGTTACGAATAAATCGTCCCCTACTAATTGCACACGGTTACCGATACGGTCTGTAAGTAATTTCCATCCTTCCCAGTCGTTTTCATCCATACCATCTTCGATAGTGATGATTGGGTATTTGTTTACTAATTCTTCTAAGTAATCAACTTGTTGTGCTGAAGTACGAACTGCTCCACCTTCACCTTCGAATTTAGCGTAGTTGTACACTCCGTTTTCGTAGAATTCAGAAGACGCACAGTCAAATCCTAAGAATACATCTTTACCTGGTTCTAATCCAGCAGCTTTAATCGCAGCTAGGATAGTTTCAACAGCATCTTCAGTTCCTTCGAATGTTGGAGCAAATCCACCTTCGTCACCTACTGCAGTTGATAAACCACGGTTGTGTAATAATTTAGCTAAGTTGTGGAATACTTCAGCTCCCCAACGTAAAGCTTCTTTGAATGTAGGAGCACCCACAGGTAAAATCATGAACTCTTGGAATGCGATTGGAGCATCTGAGTGAGATCCACCGTTTACGATGTTCATCATTGGAGTTGGTAATTCTTTAGCGTTAGTTCCTCCTAAGTATCTGTATAGAGGTACTCCTAAAGAATCAGCTGCAGCGTGAGCTACTGCTAAAGATACACCCAAGATAGCGTTAGCTCCTAGACGTCCTTTGTTTTCAGTTCCATCTAATTCGATCATAGCGTAGTCAATTCCTACTTGATCAAATACGTCGAATTTACCTTCTAATAAAGGTGCGATTTCTTCATTAACGTTAGTTACAGCTTTAGTTACACCTTTACCTAGGTAACGTCCTTTGTCTCCATCACGTAATTCAACTGCTTCGTATTGTCCAGTTGAAGCTCCTGATGGTACTAATGCACGTCCAAATGCTCCTGATTCAGTTGTTACTTCAACTTCTACAGTTGGGTTACCACGTGAATCTAAAACTTCTCTTGCATATACTTCTGCGATAATATCAAATGTTTTTGCTAACATTAACTTTCTCCTTATTGTTTAAATTTATAATTCTATTATACTATAATTTATTTATTTTTGCTAAAATTAAGCTAATTTTCCACCTTCTAGAAGTGCTAAGAATGATTCAGCTTCTAGAGATGCTCCACCTACTAATGCACCATCAACATCTGGGCATGATAGGTATTCTTTAACATTTTCAGGTTTAACTGATCCACCGTATTGAATACGAACTTTTTCAGAAACTTCTTTACCGTATAATCCTTCAACTACATCACGAACTGCTTTACACATTTTTTGTGCATCTTCTTTTGTAGCAGATTTACCAGTTCCGATAGCCCAGATTGGTTCATAAGCGATTACTGATGAAGCTACTTGTTCAGCTGTTAAGTCAGCTAAAGCACCTTTTACTTGAGCTCCTACGAACTCAGCTGCTTTTCCTGCTTCGTATGTTTCAAGACTTTCTCCACAGCAGATGATTGGTAATAATCCATTAGCAAAGATAGCTTTTGCTTTTTTATTAATATCTTCATCTGTTTCGTGGAAGTAATCACGACGTTCAGAGTGACCGATTACTACATAGTTTACTCCCATTTCAGATAATACTTTAGGTGAAGTTTCACCTGTGTAAGCTCCTGAATTTTCAAAGTAACAGTTTTGAGCTGCAACTTTTAATCCTGTTCCTTCTGCCGCACTAAGTACTGCACTTAAATCTACAGATGGAGCTGCAATTCCTGCTTCTACTTTATCTGATGATGGTAATTTTCCAGCAAGAGCTTCAACAAACGCTTTAGCTTCTTGTGGGTTTTTGTTCATTTTCCAGTTTCCTGCGATAAATGGTAATCTTGACATGATGTTACTCTCCTTGAGTTTTAAAATTATTTATTAGATAATGAATCAATTCCTGGTAATACTTTTCCTTCTAGATATTCTAGAGATGCTCCACCACCTGTTGAGATGTGTGAGAATTTCTCAGCATATCCTAAAGAAATTGCTGCTGTAGCACTATCTCCACCACCGATAATAGTAGTAGCACCTTCTAAGTTTGCGATAGCTTCACAAACACCAATTGTACCTTTAGCAAAGTTAGGCATTTCAAATACACCCATAGGTCCATTCCAAATTACTGTTTTTGCACCTTCAAGAGTTTTCTTGAATAATTCAACTGATTTTGGTCCGATGTCTAATCCTTCTTCATCAGGTTGGATATCACCTTGTGCTACACGACTTGGTGCATCGTTAGAGAATTCTTTAGCTACTACTGTATCGATTGGTAATACTAATTTTTCTCCAGCTTTGGCCATTAGTTCACGAGCATATTCAACTTTATCATTTTCACAAAGTGAAATTCCGATTTCTTTACCTTGTGCTTTCATGAAAGTATAAGCCATACCTCCACCAATAATTACTTTATCAGCTTTTTCTAATAAGTTTTCAATAACTGCAATTTTATCAGAAACTTTTGCTCCACCTAAGATTGCAACAAGAGGTCTTTCTGGGTTATCAACTGCTCCTCCGATAAATTTGATTTCTTTATCAACTAAGAATCCTGAAGCAGAGTTCCCTTCACCAATGTTAGATGCAATACCTACGTTTGAAGCATGTGCACGGTGAGCTGTTCCGAATGCATCGTTTACGAATACATCCCCTAGAGAAGCCCAATATTTAGCAAGTTCCGGATCATTTTTAGATTCTTTTTTACCTTCAACGTCTTCGAAACGAGTGTTTTCAAACATTAAGATTTCTCCATCTTTTAATCCTTTAACTGCTTCTTCTAATTCAGCTCCACGAGTTTCAGCTACGAATTTTACTTCTTTACCTAATAATTCTGATAATCTAACAGCTACTGGCGCTAAACTTTTAGATGCTTTATCAGCTTCTTCTTTAACACGTCCTAAGTGTGAGAAAGCAACTACCTTAGCACCTTGATTTAAAGCATACTCAATTGTTGGTAATGCAGCAGTAATACGATTATCGTTTGTAATTTCACCATCTTTTAAAGGCACGTTGAAATCAACACGCATTAAGACAGTTTTCCCTTGTAAATTACCTAAGTCTTTAATAGATTTCTTCATGGAAAGCTCCTTTTATTTATATTTTAGAATATATGAGACAAGATATAAGTCGAAATTGACTTATATCTTATCTATTCTTCTATTACCTATTATAGATTATTTAATTAATCCTGCAAAGTATTTTAATGTTCTTACTAATTGAGATGTGTAAGACATTTCGTTGTCATACCAAGAAACAACTTTAACTAATTGTTTGTCTCCAACTGTTAATACTTTTGTTTGAGTTGCATCGAATAATGATCCGTAAGAAATACCTACGATATCAGAAGATACGATTGGGTCAACGTTGTATCCGAATGATTCGTTAGAAGCAGCTTGCATAGCATCGTTAACTTCTTCAGCTGTAACAGTTTTTTCTACTACTGCTACTAATTCAGTTAATGAACCTGTTGGTACTGGTACACGTTGTGCAGCTCCATCTAATTTTCCGTTTAATTCTGGAATTACTAATCCGATTGCTTTAGCAGCACCAGTTGTGTTAGGTACGATGTTTACAGCTGCTGCACGAGCACGACGTAAGTCTCCACCACGGTGAGGAGCGTCAAGTGTGTTTTGGTCTCCAGTGTATCCGTGAATTGTAGTCATTAATCCTTCAACTACTGTAAAGTTATCGTGTAAAGCTTTAGCCATTGGAGCTAAACAGTTAGTTGTACAAGAAGCACCTGAGATAACTGTTTCTGTTCCGTCTAGAGTTTCGTGGTTTACGTTGTAAACGATAGTTTTAACGTCGTTTCCACCTGGAGCTGAGATAACAACTTTTTTAGCTCCTGCTTGAATGTGAGCTTCAGCTTTTTCTTTAGAAGTGAAGAATCCAGTACATTCTAATACTACATCGATTCCTAATTCTCCCCATGGTAATTCAGTTGGGTTAGGGTTAGCAAATGCTTTGATTTCTTTTCCGTTTACTACTAAGCTTCCTTCAGCTGCTGATACTTCTCCGTCGAAACGACCTTGAGTTGTATCATATTTTAATAAGTGAACTAGTTGGTTAACTGGTGTTAAGTCGTTAATCGCTACTACTTCAATTCCTTCTACGTTTTGGATTCTTCTTAAAGCAAGACGTCCGATACGTCCAAATCCGTTAATTGCTACTTTTACTGTCATTTTTTAGTTCCTCCTAAAAATTTTTATTAACTTTTTTTATTATTTTTTTGCAAATAGCCTCGTCAATAATTAATGTCGCATTCGCCGGTCTAGTATTTAGGTAACTAAATACTGCATCAGCTTTTTCTTCTCCACCAACTATCGTAAAGACATTATCAATGCCATCAACATCTTTAAAACTCATACCTATAGTAGAGGTTTTAAATATTTCACTGCCGTTCTCATCGAAATAACTTCCAAATGATTCACAAACAGCATTTTTTTCTTCCAATACTTTTAAAATATCTTTAGAAGATTTTCTTCTATTCGCCATTTCAAAAGCATTCCCTATACTATGGATAATTATCGATGTTTTACCTATAACATCTAGAGCATTTTTTACGACTGGTTCTTTTACGAGTTCTTCTAATGCTTTTTGTCCTATATTATCTGGTGCATGTAATAGTTGATAATTATGTCCAGAGTTTTTAGCCATCTTAGAGGCTATATCATTCGCTTGATATTCTGTATTTACTACAGATAGTCCTCCTCTTATTGGCGTTATAGTAACATCTTTTCCATAACCAAATGTTTCATTAGCTCTGCCGGCTATGTAGTACATCGTACTACCACCACTGACTCCAATTACGCATTCTTTAGTTATCTTAGCATTAACCTTATCCAAGAGTAAGTTAGTCATTTCTTCTCTAGTGGCCTCATTATTTATAAAGTCACCCGCTACAATATGAACTTGTTTTATCGAAAAATGATTTTTTATAAAACTTCTTTCCTTAGCAAAAGCATCATTTATAACTGATTCTTTTATCTCCAGTAGAAGCTCTTCTCCTTTTTCCGTAAGACTCATTCCAGTAGCTTTCTTAGTTATTAACCCTAACTTGGATAAAACTTCACATTCCGTACGTAATTGTCTTTCCGTCATATTTATAAAGTTCAACAATGTTTTTCTTCCTACTGGTTGATTAACTTTTATCGCAATAAGCAATTCATACCTATTACTAAACTTCATAAACATATCAGGTACAAGTCTACTTTGCATATGTAACAAATGTAAAATATCCATCTTATGTTTCCCCTGTTTATTCGAAAGTTTATCTGTGGACACTCCCTGTCCAGTTAGGTCGTTTTTCGACCAACATATTTCAAAAAAAATAAACTTTCTGATTAAAATTATATCAAAGACCTATATAAAAATCAAGTCTTTTAAATAAATTTTAATCAAAAAATTCATCTTATTTTAATATCGCTAATAATTCAATTAGAATAATGAAATAAAATACGAAAATCATTTCATATTCTTTATAATCGACTGGTAAATTAGAAATATATTGACTAGGGTAGTTGACCTCTATATCTTTTTTCAGATTTTCTACATCTAAGTTATCAAAATTATATCTAACTAGCAACTCATTCAGTTCTTTATCGCTATAGTAGAATATTTTTTTCACTTTTGAAGAAAATAGACTATCAGCTAGAGTAACATTTTCTATAACTGATAAAACAGATAATAAATCACGTTGTCCATTTTTTGAATTCCCTGCTATAACTCCATACAACTTTTGTAATAATAGGCTAGGAATTTTGTATTTTAATTCTAATACTTCAAAATCAATTGTTTCGATTTTTTTCTTAGTTTTTGATTTCTCTGCCTTCTTTGTATTACTTACTTTTCCACAGTCTTTTTCTACAAAAACTACATATTTATCTGCTATTTCAATTATTTCTTTTTTATCAAACTCAATTTCTTCATTTAAGTTTTCTAGCGTTTTCTCTTGATCTAATTTTTGGTATGGTCGTTTAAATTTATTATCCTCTAATAGATAAAATCCTCTATACGACTTATGATATTTAAATTTCAACTCTACACCTCTTTCCTAATTTTAATCATTTAATATACTACCATAATTATAAAAAATATTCAACCTTCTTCATATTTCAATAACTTCACAAATTATTTCTAAAAATAATTTTTTAAATTATCAAAATCCACTCCTACTTCTAATAAAACTAATAACTTAATTCTAGCTTTCTGTCCACTAAGTCCTGTTGTAAAAATAACTCCATCTTGTTGAAATCTCTTACCGCCACCTTCGTAATCATATACATCTTGAGTAACACCATTAAATGCACGGGAAACAAATACTACTGGTATTCTCTTCTTAATACATTCTCTTATCGCCGGAACAGTCTTTGGCGGTAAATTACCAGCACCCAGAGCTTCTATTACCAATCCATCAGCTCCAATATTTGCGACTGCATTAATAAGCTCATCTCCCATACCAGCATATGCCTTTAATAAGTACACTTTCTTACCAAAAACATTTACATCGTAATGTTCTTCATTTATTAATTTTTGAAAATAAATTACACTATTTTTAGATACTAACCCTATAGGTCCAAAAGTTGGTGTTTGGAAAGTCGCTACATTTGTAGTATGCGTTTTAGTAACATAGGTAGCTGTATGCACCTCATCATTCATTACTACTAATACACCTTTATCACAACTTTCATCACTAACAGCAACTACTAAAGAACTTCTTAGATTAGCAAGTCCATCCGCTCCTATTTCATTACTAGAACGCATCGCACCTGTAACCACTACTGGAATATTTATATCTAAAGTTAATTCTAAATAATATGTAGTTTCTTCAAGAGTATCAGTCCCATGCGTAACTACTACACCATCATATCCTTGTGTTACTGCTTCTAGTATCCTATTCTTTATCCCTAACATTTCATGTTCTGTTATCTGAGGAGAAGCAAGATGATATAAATCTTCAACTACTAAATCTCCTAGATAAGAAAACATACTCCCTCCAACACCTATTGGATTTTTATCTGTAGGCGAAACTTTTCCAGTTGTCTGATCTTCACTCATAGAGATTGTTCCACCTGTATTCAAGATTAATATTTTCTTCAACTCACTAGCCCCTTTCTATTTTCTCAGATTATCGTATCCATTTACGACTAAATCAACTTTACCGTTACTTGGATTTATTACTAAACCATGTACAGGGACGTCTTTTGGTATTAATGGATGATTCATAATCATATTAACATCATGCCCAACACTTTCTTCAACATCGTCAAAACCATGTAGCCAAGTATTTAAATCAAGTCCAGAGTATTGAAGAATATCAATAGTTTCTTTTCCAACACCTCTATCTCGCATTTTTTCCATAATTAGATTAGTATCAATATTTTGCATACCACAGTCATGATGCCCCATAACTATAATCTCATCTGCTTTTAGCATATATACTGCTATTATCAAACTTCTCATAATCGATCCAAAAGGATGAGTTAATATAGCACCTGCATTTTTCACAACTTTAACATCTCCTGAAGATAGATTCAGAGACTTTGTTGCAAGTTCAACTAACCTTGTATCCATACACGTAAACATTACTACTCTCTTGGCTGGATATTTATCTTCTGTTTTATATTTTTCATACTCTTCAAATTTAACAAAATACTCATTGTATTCTAACATTGAATCTAACAGTCTCATATCTTAACTCCTTTTGAAAATCATCATTTAAATTTTTCTTATATTTTCATTATACTATACTTCGTGATTAACGTAAACTTTCCTAACTAGCAATCCTTTTAAAGAACACCCAAACTACAAAAAGATGTATTGCATGACATAAAGTCTTACAATACATCTAAATAATTATTTAACCCAATCTACTAGATTATCAGCTTCTTTTGGACCTTTTGAACCTTGTTCATATGTGTATAATGGAGAACCTTGTTCTTCGTACTTAGCTATAAGTTTATTAACAAATGTCCAAGACTCAACTATTTGATTCCATTGAGAGAATAATGCTCTATCTTCTCTAAAACAAGCATCTAGTAATCTCTCGTAAGCTTCAGGTGTATTTATTATGTTTTCTAGTATACAACTTTGACAGAAGTCTAACGAGATTGGCTGTAATTCTTGTTCTGTACCTGGTTTTTTAGCATTAAATTGGAAATATACACCTTCTTCAGGTTGAATTTTTATTATTAATACATTTCCTGGAGAAGTTCCTACAGATTTAAATTGAACAACTACTTGAGTTTCTCGTTTTTCTAGTTTCTTACCAGTTCTTATAAAGAATGGTACACCTTCCCAACGTTCATTATCTATAAATAATTTAAGCGCTGCATAAGTTTCTGTTTTAGAATCAGCAGGAATATTTTGTTCTTGTAGATATCCTTCATATTGCCCCATTACTAAACTTTCATGAACATCTTCAATCGGTTTAAGCGCAGAAAGAAGATTGTATTGACTCTCGTGAATACCACGACTTCCCTCTTCTTTTGGTTCTTCCATAGCTACTAATGATAGAACCTGTAATAGGTGATTTTGAACCATATCTTTTAAAGCACCACTCTTATCATAGTAACTAGCCCTAGTTCCAACACCTACAGTTTCTGCAGCAGTAATTTGAACATTTTCGATAAAATCTTTATTCCAGATGCCTTTGAAGATGATATTTTCAAAACGTAAAGATAAAATATTTTGAATCATCTCTTTACCTAGGTAATGGTCAATATGATAAATTTCATCTTGATTAAAGAATTTAGCAAGCTCATCATTTAGTATCCCAGCTTTTTCTAAATCTTCTCCAAATGGTTTTTCAATAATAACTTTCGCATTATTTTCTGAGCAATATTTTTTTAGACCATTTGTAATAGTTATGAAGAATGATGGAGCCACCGCGAAGTAGTAAACATGATTTTGTATATCTTGTTCAGAATAAAATGCTTGTAACATCTCATAGTCATCTTCATTTGTCATATCCATTTTGAAATAGATAATTTTTTTAGCATATGCATCAAATTGTTCATCGTCGAATTTAGTACGTGCATACTCTTTTACCCACGTATGAGCAATATCTATATATTCTGACTGCGTATAAGCTCTACGACCAATCACAACTATCTTAAAATCATCAGCTAATTTCCCTAATACATTTAAGTTATATAATGCAGGTAACAGTTTTCTATATGTAAGATCCCCTGTTCCTCCAAAAAGTGTTATTGCTGTTTTATTTTTCATTGTTTCCAACCCAGTCATAGTGATAATTTCCTTCTTTATCTGTTCTTTCGAAAGTGTGTGCTCCAAAATAGTCACGTTGCGCTTGAATTAAGTTAGCACCACTTTCTGCTGTAGTGTAGATATCTAAGTAAGAAACTGCAGAAGTCATAGCACTTAGTGGTAATCTATTAGAAATTGCTAAAACAGCAACTTCACGTAAGCTATCTTGTCTTGTTTCAATAACTTCTTTAAAGAATGGATCAAAGATTAAGTTTTCTAATTTTGGATTATTTTGGTATGCTTCGATAATATTTTGTAAAATTTTCGCTTGAATAATACATCCACCACGGAAAATTTTAGCAATTTGTGAATAATCAAATGTCCAGTTATATTCTTTCTCAGCAGCTTGTAATAATTTGAATCCTTGTGCATAAGATACAATTTTTGAAATAAATAAAGCATCTTTTACAATATTTTTTAGTCGTTCTTTATCTTCAACTACTGCATAAGGTTTACGAGCAAATTCTTTTTCAGCGCGAACACGTTCTTCTTTAAGATTTGACATATATCTTCCATTTAACGCAGCTGTAATAACTGATACATCAATTCCTAAATCAATAGCTTGTTCATTAGTCCATTTCCCAGTACCTTTTTGTTGAGATTTATCTAAGATTTTATCTACTAAGTAGCTTCCATCTTCTTCTTTTACTTTGAAGATGTTTGCTGTAATTTCAATTAGATAAGATTCTAATTCACCTTTATTCCATTCTTCAAATGTTTTTTGTAATTCTTCATTTGAGAAACCTCCTAAGTGTTTAAGCACTTTGTAAGCTTCTGAAATTAGTTGCATATCTCCATATTCGATACCATTGTGAACCATTTTCACATAATGACCTGCCCCACCAGTTGAAGTATAACTACAACAAGGAACACCATTAACTTTAGCCGCAATAGCTTCTAAAATAGGACGAATTTCTTCGTAAGCTTTTTCATCACCACCAGGCATTAAAGCAGGACCGAATCTAGCACCTTCTTCTCCTCCAGATACACCAACTCCAAAGTAGTTAATTCCTTTTTCTAATAATAGATCATATCTTCTTTGAGTATCTTTAAAGAATGAGTTTCCTCCGTCAATAATGATATCTCCTTTATCAAGAAGTGGTGTTAATTGTTCAATTAGGCTATCTACAGCAAAGCCTGCTTTAACCATTAAGACAACTTTTCTTGGTTTTTCTAGTCCATCGACTAATTCTTGTAATGAATATCTCCCTGTTACATTTTTGTGTGGGTGCTCTTCTAGCATTTTATCTACAACAGATGTTGTTCTATTAAATACTGCAACTTTAAAACCATTATCTGCAATATTTAATGCAAGATTACTTCCCATTACTGATAAACCGATAACTCCGATATTTTGTTTCATTAATGAACCTCCTAATGTTTCTTACCTAAGATTATACCACTAAATACATTGCTAATGGAAATATTTTTGCTTGAAAAAATTTTTTACTATTATTTTCTTTAGTTACTTAATGCATTAAAATTTAATATTTTAGAAAAACTGTATCAAGTACAATAATAACAATGTTATTATCTAATAATCTTTCACTTTTATGTATGCGCTTTATTTGATATGTTACAGGAAATAAAAATAATTTAATTCTTTATACCATTTTTAAATTATTCATTTCTTCTATTTAAAATTATATATAACTTTTTTTGTAAAAATGCATAGATAAAAGTTTAAATACATAAATATATATCAAAAAATACAAACAAACTACTTGATTTATATTTTTTCATAAGATACAATGTTAATACAGTAATGATAACGTTTACTTATAAGAAAAACAGAAAAAGGAGAATTAACTATGAGTGAAGTTAAAGTTTTAAAAAATTTTATTAACGGGGAATTCGAAGAAAATACAAATTACGATTATATAAACGTACTAAATCCATCTACAGAAGAAGTTATCGCGAAAATCCCTTCTTCTTCAGAAGCAGATGTAGACCGCGCAATTGATGTAGCAGAAGTGGCTCAACGTGATTGGGAAAAATTACCTGCAATTCAAAGAGGTGCATATCTTAGAAAAATTGCTGAACGTATCCGCGAACGTGAGCCAGAAATTACACAAACTATTGTTAATGAAGGTGGTAAAACTTTCGATTTAGCAAAAGTTGAAGTATTATTCACAGCTGATTATTTAGACTATATGGCTGAATGGGCTAGAAGATATGAAGGGGAAATTATTCAAAGTGATAGACAAGATGAGCACATCTTCTTATTCAAACGCCCTCACGGAGTAACTACTGGTATTTTACCTTGGAACTTCCCATTCTTCTTAATCGCTAGAAAAGCGGCACCAGCATTACTTACTGGTAATACAATTGTATTGAAACCAAGTCAATTAACTCCGATAAATGCTGATATTTTCGCTGAAATCTGCGTAGAAGTTGGTCTTCCAAAAGGTATCCTTAATATTATTCACGGACGTGGATCTGTTGTAGGAAATAGATTAGCTTCTAACCCTAAAGTTGGCTTAGTAAGTTTAACAGGTAGCTTAACAGCTGGACAAGAAGTTATGAGAGCTGCTGCTGAAAACATCACTAATGTTTCTTTAGAACTTGGAGGAAAAGCCCCAGCTATCGTATTTAAAGACGCAGATTTAAATCTTGCTGCAAAAGCGATTGTAGCATCTCGTGTAATTAACTCAGGACAAGTTTGTAACTGTGCAGAAAGAGTATACGTTCATGAAGATGTTAAAGATGAATTCGAAAAAATCTTATTCACTGAACTTGATAAAGTTAAATTCGGTGACCCTAACAAAGAAGGTGGTTTAGATTATGGTCCACTTATCGAAAAACGTGCTGTAGACGCTGTTGCAGAAAAAGTTGCTTATGCAGTAAAACAAGGTGCGACTCTATCATATGGTGGAACTCGTGATGAAAATCAAGTAGGATACTTCTTTGGACCAACTGTTTTAACAGATGTAACTAACGAAATGAAAATTATGAAGGAAGAAACATTCGGACCTGTAATCCCAGTAGCAACATTCAAAACTTTGGAAGAAGTATTAGAATATGCAAATGATTCAGAATATGGATTAACTTCATCAGTTTACACTACTAACCTAAATACTGCATTCAAAGCCGTAAATGGGCTAAAATTTGGTGAAACATACATCAACCGTGAAAACTTCGAAGCTATGCAAGGATTCCACGCTGGACGTCGTAAATCTGGTATCGGTGGAGCTGACGGTAAACATGGTTTAGAAGAATACCTAACTACTCAAGTTGTTTATATGCAATTAGATAATGAATAATCTATAAAAATATAATTAAAAACTAAAATTAAATCACCATATTTAAGTAATCTTACTTGAGTGTGGTGATTTTTCTTATAATATATTACATTCTCCTCTACTTTCCTTTTACTATTGCTAAATAAATCAACTAATCAAAAGTTTTCAAAAAATTATTGACAAATTTTCAGATAAATGTTAAGATTTTAATTACAATTAATAAAGGAGCTACTCAATAATGAAAACTAATATTTTAACTAGTAAAAGAGAATACTTTTTCGTGCCATTTTAGCAGCACTTATATCTCATAGCATTGTAGATATAAGTGCAACGATGTCTACAATGGCTAGTTAAACATGTTTTTAGGCCATTGGTAAAAATACTAAATGGCCTTGAGTATAGTATTATATATATTTTAAAAGCTATTTAGTATTTTCTAAATAGCTTTTATTTATTTTCAATTAACAGGAGGAGAAATTTTATGTCAGAAAATTCAAAATGGAGTTCTAAAATAGGTTTCATACTTGCTTCAGCGGGATCTGCGATAGGTCTTGGAGCTGTATGGAAATTCCCATATATGACAGCAGCAAATGGTGGAGGTGGATTCTTACTAGTCTTCCTTATCTTCACTCTTTTAATTGGACTACCACTACTTCTTGCTGAATTCGTACTTGGTCGTGGTGCTGGAGTTTCAGCTATTAGAACTTTCGGTAAACTAGGAAAAAACAAAAATTATAATATTATTGGTTATATCGGTGGATTCGCCCTATTCATCTTACTATCATTCTATAGTGTTATAGGTGGATGGATTTTAGTATACTTAGGTATTTCAGTTACCGATGCTCTTGGGCTTCATGCTACTGGCGATCACGCTGCCCTATTCACGAGTGTTATCTCAAATACTTGGATTGCATTAGGAGCTCAGGCTTTATTCATCTTATTGAATATTCTTATAGTATCTCGTGGTGTTCAAAAAGGTATTGAAAAAGCATCAAAAATTATGATGCCACTATTATTCATTATATTCTTAGTAATTATCGCAAGATCATTAACATTACCAAATGCAATGGCTGGAGTTACTTACTTCCTAAAACCTGATTTTTCTAAAATCACTAGTTCTGGTATTTTATTCGCACTTGGTCAATCGTTCTTCGCACTTTCTATCGGGGTTACGGCTATGTTAACTTATGCATCATACCTTGATAGAAGAACTAACCTGGTTCAATCAGGTATTTCGGTTGTATTAATGAACATTGCCGTCTCTATAATGGCAGGACTTGCAATCTTCCCAGCTATGAGTTCATTCGGAATGGAATCTGAAGGTGGGCCAAGTTTATTATTCATCGTATTACCACAATTATTCAACAATATGGCATTCGGTAAAATTTTCTACATTCTATTCTTAATATTATTCTTATTCGCTACTATTACTTCATCTGTAGTTATGTTAGAAATCAATGTAGGAAATATTACTAACCAAAAAAATACTAACCGTACTAAATTCAGTGTAATCATCGGAATCTTAACTTTCATCGTTGGAATTCCTTCAGCTCTATCTTACGGTTCATTATCTGATACATTAATATTCGGAAAAACAGTTTTCGATTTAATGGACTTCTTAGTATCTAATATACTTATGCCACTTGGTTGTCTTGCACTATCAATATTCACTGGATATGTACTAGACAAAAAAGTTGCCAAGGAACAATTACACATTAATGAGCATAACAAAACAAGCCTAGTATTATTCAGAACATGGTTATTCCTATTAAGATATATACTACCAGTTATTATTCTCATCGTTTGCTTAGCACAATTTTTATAATATAATTTAAAACTATTTGGAGTGATTCAAATAACGATTTCGTAGAAATCCCATCTGTTGAATCACTCTTATTTTTTTATAGCGTTTTAAATATTTTTTTATAAATAAACTATAATTATTGACATACGTTTTCAATAGTGCTATTATTAAGTCATGAATTAAATATTTCTTCGGGGTCGGGTGTAATTCCCAACCGGCGGTGACTAGTTCTCTAGAAGTCCGTGAGCGCAAGCTGATCTGGTGAGATTCCAGAACCGACAGTATAGTCTGGATGGGAGAAGAAATTATAGCATTAAGATAAATATATCTAATACTACTGATAATATACAACCTAGAATGTATTATAATTATACATTCAGTACTTTTTATCGAATAAAAAACAAACCATCAATCCCGATTATTTGAATCATCAAATATTATCGGGTTTTTATTTTTATAAAGGAGTTGATACTATGCATGAATATTTTATGAATCTTGCTCTATTAGAGGCCAAACGTGGTACAAAATATACACATACCAATCCTCTAGTCGGTGCAATTATAGTAAAAGATAATAAAATTGTCGCAAGAGGTGCACACCTTCGTTACGGTTGTGAACATGCTGAAAAAAATGCTATTTCTACTTGTAAAACTCCTGAAAAAATATTTAATTCAACTCTATACGTCACATTAGAACCATGTAACCACAGAGGAAAACAACCCCCTTGTACAGAAGCCATATTGAAAATGGGCATCTCTAAAGTTGTTGTTGCTCAATTAGATCCTAACCCAATAGTTAGTGGTAAAGGAATTAAATTCTTACGTGATAATGGAATTGAAGTTATAACTGGTATCTTGGAAAAAGAAGCTTACAGTCTAAATTATGCTTATAATTTATTCCATACACAAAATAGACCATATGTAGTCTTAAAACAAGCTACCAGTCTTGATGGAAAATTAGCCTTTACTAATGAAAGAACTCAAATAACAGGAAAAGAAGTGTACGACTTCGTCAGAAAAGAACGAGATAATTATCAAGCTATTCTTGTTGGGGCAAAAACTGTGTTAATAGATAATCCAAAATTAACTGGAGCCAACACTTCGTTATACCCACCAAAAAGAATAATATTAGATAAAGAAGGAACTATTTTTCAACATAAAGAACTAAATCTCTTTAAAGATGATTCTTCTGAAGTTATAGTTTTTTCAAAACACAAAAATGAAGACTTACCTTCACATCTAACTATCGTTACACCTAACGAATTTACAATAAAAGAAATTCTTACTGAAATTGCAAAACTTGGTATACAGTCAGTTTACGTAGAAGGTGGCCCTTGTATCCACGATCAATTCCTTGCTAGTGGCTATTGGGATGAAGTAATTTCATATATTTCCCCTACACTCTTAGGAGGAAGAAATACTTCATCATTTAGTAGTGATAGGCCTACTAATGAAAAAATCACTTTACACGATATTAATGTAACAAAACTCGGTGAAGATATAAGAATCTCAGGAAGGAAAGAAAGTCAATGTTTACAGGATTAATAAAAGAACAAGGGAAAATAGTAAAAATTATAAAATCAAGTCACAGTATAAAATTAACAATACAAGCAACTAAGAACTTATTGGAAACATATAAAATCGGTGATAGTATGGCTGTAAATGGTGTATGTTTAACATGTGTTCAAAAAAGTTCATCACAATTCACAGTTGATATTATGCCTGAGACTTATAAGAGAACAACATTTAAAGAGCTAAAAGTAAATGACTCTGTAAATCTTGAACCTGCAATGGGACACTCAGATAGATTCGAAGGACATATCGTTTCGGGTCACAGTGATGGATTAGCACAATTAGCAGCAAGACAAAAAGATGAAAATGCTATTCTTCTAACTTTTGCTTATCCAAGTAAATTTCAAGGAGAAATCATTAATCAAGGCTCAATTACTATAAACGGAATAAGTTTAACAGTAGTAACTTGTGACAATAATAAATTTACAGTTTCATTAATTCCACATACTGCAAAACATACAAATCTAGAAAAATTGAAAATTGGTGACAATGTAAATATTGAGACCGATATTCTAGCAAAATACATAAAAGCTCAATTAAAATTATTTGGAGGAAAGTTAAATGATTAATAATGTAAGACAAGCAATCGAAGACCTAAAAGCTGGAAAATTAATTGTTCTTATCGATGATGACGACAGAGAAGCGGAAGGAGATTTAGTTGGATTAGCTGAACTAGTTACAGGTGAAAATGTAAACTTCATGACAAAACACGCCCGTGGTTTAATTTGCGCACCTGTCTCAACTGAAATAGCTCAACGCTTGAATCTACACTCAATGCTAGATAAAAATACTGATCCACATGAGACTGCATTTACAGTAAGTGTTGATTATAAAACATCAACAACAGGAATCTCTGCTTTTGAAAGAGCAACTACTATAAAAGAATTAGCAAATCCTAATTCGAGACCAGAAGATTTTAATAGACCTGGACACATGTTCCCTCTTATTGGGCGTGATGGTGGAATCAAAGTTCGTCGTGGTCACACAGAGGCTAGCCTAGATTTAGCAAGATTAGCTAATAGCACTGAAGCTTCGTACATCTGTGAAATTATGAATGAAGATGGTACTATGGCTAGAAGAGATGACTTGTATGAATTCGCTAAAAAATGGAATTTAACAGTTGTTGACTTAGATGAACTAACACGTTTTTTGTCATTTGAAGAAAGCGTTAAAGTAAAGCTTCCAACAGAATTTGGAGACTTTGATTTACAGCTGTTCGAAGATGAATTTAATAAAGAACATTTAATTATTAGCAAAGGAGATTTAACTTCTGAAGAACCTTTACTAATACGAGTTCACTCAGAATGTTTAACAGGGGATATATTCGCTTCTCATAGATGTGATTGCGGTGAACAATTACATGCTGCACTTCAAAAAATCTCAGAACTAGGTCGCGGTGCAGTTCTCTATTTAAGACAAGAAGGACGAGGAATCGGACTTAGAAATAAACTTCTTGCTTACCAACTGCAAGAACAAGGTGTAGATACTTACGATGCTAATGTGCAATTAGGTTTCGCTCCCGATGAGAGGGATTATAGTATTGCAGTAGATATATTAGATTACTTAGGAATAAAATCGGTAAAACTACTTACTAACAATCCTGACAAAGTAGAACAACTAAGCTCTTTAGGAATAAACATAGTTGACCGTGAACCAATTAAGATAAAACCACATAAAGAAAACAAACACTATTTGCAAACAAAAAAAATAAGATTTAATCACTTTTTAGATATATAAGGAGAATATTATTATGACAACATTTGAAGGAAAATTTATAGGTAAAGATATTAAAGTAGCAATCGTAGTAGCACGTTTTAACGAGTTCATCACATCTAAATTATTAGGTGGTGCTAAAGATACATTAATTAGAAATGAAGTAAAAGAAGAAAACATCGATGTATACTGGGTTCCAGGAGCATTCGAAATTCCATTTATTACTAAAAAATTAGTAGCTACAAATAAATACGATGGTATCGTTACATTAGGAAGCATTATTCGTGGAAGCACTAGTCACTATGACTTAGTTTGTAACGAGGTAGCAAAAGGTGTAGGACAAATTAACCTTAACAGTGAAATTCCTGTAATGTTTGGTGTTATTACTACTGAAGATATCGATCAAGCTATCGAAAGAGCTGGTTCAAAAGCCGGTAACAAAGGTAGTGAATGTGCTCAAGGTCTTCTTGAAATGATTGACTTAACTAAACAAATTTAAAACTATAGGTTATATAAGAAAGTCGGAGTATAGGTCTAAATCCCACTTCGGCTTTCTTTTTTATTCAAAATAAAGCTAGGAACTTGAACTTCAAGCTCCCAGCTTCTTATTATCTATAATTATTATTTAGAATAGTTTGGACTTTCTTTTGTAATTTGAACGTCGTGTGGGTGAGATTCGATTAATCCAGCACCAGTCATACGAACAAATTGTGAGTTTTCACGAAGCGCACGTAAGTCACGTGAACCAGTGTAACCCATACCTGCACGTAATCCACCAATGATTTGATAAATTGTTTCAGAAACAGCACCTTTATAAGGTGTACGTCCTTCGATTCCTTCTGGAACTAATTTCTTACCATCTTCTTGGAAGTAACGGTCTTTAGATCCTTTTTCCATTGCAGAAATTGATCCCATTCCACGGTATGCTTTGAATGTTCTACCTTGGAAGATTTCTAATTCACCTGGTGATTCTTCACAACCAGCAAGCATAGATCCTAGCATTACTGCGTGTCCACCAGCTGCGATAGCTTTTACTACGTCTCCAGTATATTTAATTCCACCATCAGCAATGATTGTTTTTCCTAATTCACGAGCTACTGTTGCACAGTCGTAAATAGCTGTGATTTGTGGAACTCCTACCCCTGCAACTACACGCGTAGTACAGATTGAACCAGGTCCAATACCTACTTTTACAACATCCGCTCCAGCTTCGAATAAATCACGAGCAGCTTCTCCTGTTGCTACGTTTCCAGCAATAATATCTAACTCAGGATAGTTAGTTCTTAATGTTTTAACTGCATCTAATACTCCTTTAGAGTGTCCGTGAGCAGTATCAACTACGATTGCATCAACTCCAGCTTCTACTAAAGCATCAACACGATCAACTGTATCGTTAGTAATACCTACAGAAGCGGCTACTAAAAGACGCCCTTTAACATCTTTTGCTGAGTTAGGATATTTAGCTAATTTCTCAATATCTTTAATAGTGATCAATCCTGTTAATTTACCTGCTTCGTCAGTTAAAATTAGTTTTTCAATTTTGTGACTACGTAAAATTACACTAGCTTCTTCCAGTGTAGTTTTTTCTGGAGCAGTAATAAGGTGCTCTTTAGTCATTACTTCACTAATTTTAATATCAAAATCAGTTAAGAATCTCATATCACGGTTTGTGATGATTCCAACAACTTTCATATCCTCTTCATTGTTTACAATCGGTACACCTGAAATTTTGTATTGTTGCATTAAGTTTTCTGCTTCATATACTAGACTATCTGGTGTAAGGAAGAAAGGATCTGTTATAACTCCACTTTCTGAACGTTTAACTTTTCTTACTTGTTCAGCTTGTTCTTCAATAGTCATATTTTTGTGAATAACACCGATTCCACCTTCACGGGCCATTGCTATTGCCATTTTGTATTCTGTTACTGTATCCATTGCAGCAGAAATAATTGGCACTGATAGTTTAATTTTCTCCGTTAAACTAACTTTTAAATCAACTTTTTTAGGTAAAATGTCACTTTTAGCTGGTACTAATAGCACATCATCAAATGTTAAACCTTCTTTTTGAAATTTATTTTCCCACATTTTATTTAAGTCCTTTCTTATTTCTCATCATCAGCTTTATTAAATTTAACTTCATTATTCTCTAGAGAAGCAATTCTACATAAAGAACAAACATTGACATTCTTTTCATCTAATAATTTTCTACCATCTTGGAAACTTTTCTCAACCAGTATTCCTACTCCTACTGTCTCAGCTCCAGCCTTATCTACTATTTCCATAAGACCTAAAGTAGCCTGTCCATTAGCAAGAAAATCATCAACAATAAGTACTTTGTCATCTTTATTAATGAATTTTTCTGAAACTACTATAGTATTAGTTATATTTTTCGTGTAGCTATGAACCTCTGCAGTGTATACATCATTATTTTTTAATGTTGATGGTTTACTCTTTTTAGCGAAAACCATCGGCACTTTAAATAAGTTTGCTACCATAATCGCTGGCGCAATACCACTCGCCTCGATTGTCAGAATCTTCGTTATTTCTTCATTTTTAAAATATTCATGAAAAGACTCTGCCATTTTCATCATTAAGCCAGCATCGATTTGATGGTTTAAAAATGAATCAACTTTAAGGACATTATTGTCATAAACTTTACCATCAGTAATAACCATTTCTCTTAGTAATTCCATAACTCCTCCTATATAAACTTTGAGTAATTTTATTTATGATACCAAACTTTCATTGAAAATTCAAGAGCCTAATGAAATGTTAATCATTAAGGCTCTTTATTCATAATATTATTTTAAATTGTCTAATAAGTCAGTAATTTCTTTTTGAGAAAAATGATATTTTTCTTTACAAAACGCACAGACTAACTCTGTAGTTTCTTGTTTAGCAATTTCTTCTAATTCTTCTTTCCCTAACGTTACTAGAGCATCAGCATAGCGCTCTTTAGAACATGTACATTTAAATACTACATCATTCTTCTGTAAAATTCGATAGTTTTCTTCTCCCCCAAAGATAATATCCGCAATTTCTTCAGGTGTTTTTCCTTCATGGATAAGTGTAGAAATTGGTTTAATATTACTAATTGCTTTTTCTATCTTTGTTATCGTCTCATTTGTAGCATTTGGAAGTACTTGTAAAATAAATCCTCCAGCTGCAATTACAGAATTATCAGTTTCTACCAATACCCCTAAAGATACTGCAGAAGGGACTTGCTCACTAGCAGCGAAATAATAAGTGAAATCTTCTGCGATTTCTCCAGATACTATCGGTGAAGTAGTAGTATACTTTTCATTTAATCCTAAGTCACGTACTACCGTGATGTTTCCTCCACCAACTACTCCTTTTACATCAAGCTTACCCTGAGCATTACTTGGAATATGAACTTGCATATTTTTAGCATATGCTGTAGTTTCCCCTAACTCATTTGATGATGCATAGATTGTTCCTACTGGACCATCTCCACGAACAGCAACGTCAATTCTGTCTCCACTCTTAAGCATAGCACCCATCATTGTAGTAACCGTAGCTGTACGACCTACTGCTGCTATTGCTGTTGGATAAGCATCATGTCTTTGTCTAATTTCTTCTATTAAATCTGTAGTTTTTGTTACAAAAAATCTAATTTCATCGTTAAAGGCTAATCCTCTAATCAAATAATCTTTCATTAAAATAAATTCCTTTCAATTCTAGAACTTCTTATTACGATGTATTATTATACATTTTATTTCCATTATTGTCTATTTATTTACATTTATAAATTTTTATAATTAATTATGAATCGTTCCATTTCCTCTATATTATCTGTAAATAAAGTATTTTTTCTATCTTCAATAGTTAAGAAACCTTCTGCTACCATCTTATCAAAATATTGTTCTAAAAAGTCATAATAACCATTAATATTCATTAGAATACAAGGAGCATCTTTTTTACCAACTCTCACCCATGAGATTACCTGTGATATCTCTTCTAACGTTCCAGGTCCACCTGGTAAAGCAATAAACACATCACCAAGATCAACAAGTTTAGTTTTTCTCACCGACATATCATCGACAACAATCAGTTCATTAATATCATTGTGGCTGATTTCTCTGTCTACTAAAAATTGTGGCATTATCCCTATGACTTCTCCACCATTGTCTAAGACTGTATCAGCAATAATCCCCATCAGACCTACTTTGCCACCACCATATACTAAAGTATGATTATTTCTAGAAATCCACTCTCCAAGTTCTATTGCATTTTCTTTATACAATTCACTCTTCCCATTATTTGCTCCACAAAAAACTGTAATTTTCATTGTTATTATATCCTTATTATTGTTTCTTTAATGTTATTTGGTATTATTCATTTTGTACAATTCAATTATACCTTTTAAAGTTAATTCTTCATCAACTATATCCACCACATCACTATACTTTGCAATAAACTTTGACAAACCTCCAGTTAAAACTACCTTATATTCTTTTCCTAAATCTTTTTGTAAATGTTTAATAATATTTTCAAATTGACCTAAGAATCCATAAAATAACCCTGCTTGCATTTGACTAGTAGTATCCATCCCTAGAGATGTACTCACCGCTTCAAATTCCACCCTAGGTAGTTTGGCAGCCCTTGAATATAATGCTTCCGCACTAATATTCATACCTGGACAAATAATACCTCCACGATAGTTCATATCTTCGTCCACACAATCAAATGTTGTAGCTGTTCCAAAATCAACTACTATTGCTGGTAAATATTCACTAACTTTTGCTCCGACAATATCAACTACTCGATCGGAACCTAATTTACTACTATATGGCTCTGGTACCTTTATACCTGTATTAATATCAGCCGAAACAATAATCGGTTCTTTTTCAAAGTATTTCTTACTTAACAATTCTAGTGCAAACATCATTTTTGGAACTACACTCGATATCACCACTCCATCGAAATCTTCAAACTTAATCCCTTTATCAATAAAGAAATTTCTAATAATAACATATAGTTCATCTTCTGTTTTAGTATTATCCGTTGCTATACGCCATGAATGAAGCATCTTATAATCACTGCTAAATACTCCAAGTACGATGTTTGTATTCCCTACATCTAATGCAAAAATCATCTTTAATCTCCTACGATTTACTATTTTTAAGAATGATTATATTATACCACAATTACATAAATGCAAGTAGCAAAATACAAAATTAACGATATATATATTATTTACATAACATATAAAAAAAAGATTATTGACTATTTTAGCCAACAATCTTTTCTATATTATCTTTTAGATAATGACTCTCTATATTTAAGAGGTGTCATTTTCACTAGTGTTTTAAATATTCTAATGAAGTAACTTGTATCGAAGTACCCAATATAATCTGCAACTTCTGAAATTGAAAAATCAGTATTCGCTAATAAATAGCACGCGTTAGATATACGTTTATCGTGGATATAATCTACAATACTAATTCCCATATCTTTATTGAAAATAGAAGACAGATAACTCTTATTAACACCTAAGTAATCACTTACGTTATCTAAACTAATTTTTTCTGAAATACGATCATTGATATAAGCAATACAGTTACGAACTACAGCTTGTTTATCTTTGTATTTATTTCTATCAACTAATAGACAGTAACTTCTAATAACATCTTCTGATAAGTCATAGTTATCAAGTTTATTTTTAATTTTAACCCATAATTCTTCGATTCCTAAGAAATCGTCATTGTGTTGTTCAAGAGCATAGCGTAATAAATCATTCATGTTATATGATTTTCTACGACGAACATTAACACCCTGCTCAACATGGCTTTCTTCTACACCATGATTTCTACGACGTAAATCGAAAAGCATATTAACACGAGAAATATTACCTTCAACTACAGCTTGTAAAATCTCATGTTTAAACTTAACTTCACTCTCTAGAATACTATTTAAGTATGTATTTTTTCTAGATGATGTTCTTCTTACATTTTTCACACTAGAATCTTCAATTAAAACAATCGCATCTAAGAAATCTACATTTTCGTCTTCTACTAATAATTCTACTAAATAGTTGAATTTTTTTCTTGGTGTAATTGGTAATGAAAAATATACATCACAAATTAATTCACTAATACTCGCTCCATATTTTGTTAATGATTCTTGGAATAATTTAGTTGGTATTAAATATTCTAAGAAAGGAGTAATTAGATAGAAATCATCTTCGTTATCACTCGGAATAAATAAACATGAAATTCCTAAACCACTTTGGCATTTTACAAGCTTCCCTGCATGTAACCCTTCTTTAATCTTAGGAAGATTTCTCTTAACAAATCTACTGAAAATACTGCTTAATTGCTCTTCACCTAAGTCAAAACGTATTTCTTCATCTGAGTATTTATATGTTAACACATCTCCATTTAAATCCAGAATATCCTTAATTCGCTCAATTTTCTTTAATGAACTTCTCATTTTACCTACCTCCTAACAATTTATACTCTAATCTATTGTAATATCACGTCTTGCATTTACAATGTATGAAATTGTAAAGAATACAAAACTGTATGCTACTAACATAATAATTAATGCATTTGCATTATCAAACTTAAACATTTCTTTTACAGTCTGACGACCTGCTTCACTTGAATAATATGAACTAAATAATGGTACGTCAAACATGTGATATTTTGCCCATGAGAATTTTGAAACTGCAAATATTGTTAAAGATTGAATTAATCCAGTTCCTAAAAGTGATAACATAACTAATACCAATGATAGAATTTGTGTTTTAAACACCACACAAACTAATACTACCATCGCTACAAAGAAGATATACACTGCTAAATCAGCTAAGTTTGTTATTATTATTTGTTTAGCAACTGTTCTTCCAAAATATCCTTCAGTTATAGTATCATTCAAATGATTTAATCCTACTTTATTTTTAAAGAATACATAATTTTTTGTTACAAAATCAAATACTGTTCCTACTACTAAGAAAATAATATAGTTAATGAATGCTAATACTATTTTTGCAGTAAGTATCGCAGAACGAGACTTAGGTTTTGTATATAGAAACTTAATCGTTCCTTTTGAGTATTCTTGAGATAAATTGTTTGCTAACATAATTAGCGAGAATATCGTTGCTGTTGCCGCAGCAACCACCGTTATTCCACTTAATATTTTTACCGCATCTACACCATCTTCAAATTGTCTTTTTGCAAAATAGCTATTTAACAAAATAATTCCAAATGATAGTAAGAAATATAACCATGTAGTTTTCTTTTTATAATCTTTTATAAATTCATTTATTAATAATTTCATTATTTTCTCTCCCCTCCTGTAATTTGTAGGAATCGATCCTCTAATGATGTTGTTAATTCACGAATTGTATCTAATTCAACATTATTAGTTACTAAGTAAGTAATGATACGAGCTTTTTCTTCACGATTTAGATTTTCAAATACAAATCCATCTTTAGTCAGTTCATATCTAACCCCTAGTTCTCTTACTAATAATTCTGTTTTTTCGACATCATGTGTTGAAATTAATGTTTTAACGACTTCATCTGCTACTAGATTTTCTAATTTATCATCAGCGATAATTTTACCTTTTTCAATTACGATAACTCTATCACAAACTTTTTCAATTTCATCAAGAAGATGTGATGAAATTAAAATTGAAACTCCTGTTGCTGCGATTTCTTTAAGTTTATTACGAAAATCTTGCACTCCTTGTGGGTCTAATCCATTAACAGGCTCATCAAGAATAAGAACTTTAGGATCATTTAATAATGCTTGTGCTAATCCAAGACGTTGACGCATACCTAGTGAATAAGTTTTAACTTTTTTTCTAATTACTTTTTTCAGTCCAACAAATTCAACTAGTTCTTTCATACGTGCTCTTGTTACTTTTTTACCACATACACGTGCAATTTGTTTCAAGTTAGCCCAACCTGACATATAGTTATAAAACTCAGGTGTTTCAATCATCGCTCCAACTTCTTTAAGCATAGAAGTTCTTCCTAAACCAAGAGGTTTTTCGAAACAATAGACGCCCCCTTTTGTTTTCTTAGTTAGTCCTACCATCATTCTCATAATTGTAGTTTTACCACTTCCATTAGGCCCTAGTAATCCGATTATCTCACCTTCACGCATGTCGAAGGTAATATCTTCAACAATTGTTTTTAAACCTATACGTTTTTTCACCCCTAGCACCTCTAGTACTACAGGTTTTTCCTCAACTTTTTCTACTTTTTTCCCTACTAACGCTTCTTCTTTCTCAATTGCTTGTACTAATTCATTTTTATCTAGTACAACTGTTTCGGCATACTCATCAGTTACTTTTTCTGTAACAGTTGGCATAATTACTGTTTCTTCAAGATTCTCTTGTTCATTATGAGTCTTTCTAGTGTAAGTAGACGAATTCTCTATATCTACTTGCTTTCTTATTTTCTCAAGCAGATTTGAATAATCATCTGTTTTTTTACTATTTTTTGCCAATTCATCATTACTTAATATATCTTTATTTTTTTCTGAATTTGTCATTATTTGTAGAAGATTCCTTTCTCATAAATTTTCTTTTATATTATATCATATTTATACTATTATTTCCATTAAATAATGAATAATTATTTTTTATTTTACTACTTTTATCTTGTAGATACAGGAAATCATAATTTAAGATTTTTATATTTATGAAAATCTCATAATATTATGAAAATCTGAAATCCACCTACAGCAACATTCATAGTTTCCACATCTATTTATATTTTCTTAAAATTTTGATTATACTTGTACATACTTTATTATAAAAATTCTAAAAATTTATAGATAACTTATATCCCTATAGTATAACTTTATCTACCAGTAAAATCCATATTTGTTTTTATAATAACTATATGAACACCTTTACTATAAAAATTCTTATTACAGATATAATGTACTTTTTCTCATTTACATAATCATAATTACATCATTCAATTATTATACTATATCAAAATTATAATTGTATTTAGATTTATGATATAATATAACGTGAGGTGATACATTATGAAAAAAACACTTAGAAAAAAATTCATATCCGAACGAAACAGTTTAGCAAGCGACTATAGAAACTCATCTACTAACACAATCTTTGCAACATTAGAAGAACAAAATTTCTTCGAATCCTCAGAAAAAATATTCATATACGTGGGATTTGGTAGCGAAATCACAACTGAAACTTTTATAAAAAAATGGATAAATAAAAAACAAATCTTTGTTCCAAAAATAAAAAATGGAAAGATGAATTTAATTCGCTTAAAATCTTGGGATGAGCTTGCTCCAGGACATTTCAGAGTATTAGAACCAACTTCATCCGACTACTACGAAGGAAAAATAGACTTAGTAGTAACTCCTTCTATCGTTTTCGATAATAATGGATATCGACTTGGTTATGGTAAAGGATACTACGATAAATATTTCTCATCAAGAGAATATGATATTAGCGTTGGTTTATCTTACCATAAACTACTACAAGATAATGTTCCTAAAGAAGATCACGATATAAAAGTAGATGTAATCATAACCGAGGAGAAAATTTTTATAATCAATGAAAAATATAATAGTAACAACTAGTGTAAAAACAAATTCAGAACTTAATGAAAAAGCCCAACGACTTGCCGATGATTTAAGATTAAAATATAAAATGAGAAATAAGAAAACAATAAAACAATTATTATCCTCATCAGATGGTGTACTAGTAGTCTATAAGAACAAATTAAGCTACTTCGAAGACGATTCTGAATTCTTCTTTCATTTAGACACAACAGCTCTTAAAATAAAAAATTCAGATAACGAACCCTTAGTAGAAATAATCAAAGAAAAAGAACAAAGTATTCTTGATTGTACTATGGGCCTAGCTGGAGACAGTATATTACTAAGTTATTACGGACATAAGGTTACATCTTTAGAAAAAAATAACATCATTCACCTAATCACAACCAACGGTCTAAAAAACTATATTTCTTCGAATGAAGAAATTAATAAAGCGATGTGTAAAATTAAAACTTATAATGTCGATTGTCTAGATTATTTAAAAAATTGTCCTGATGATAGTTACGACATTATATACTTTGACCCTATGTTTTCTCATAACATTACAGAATCAAGAAATCTCGAAGGTATACTTCCCTTAGCCGACACTATTTTTCCTTACGAAGAATTCATAAAAGAAGCGAAAAGAGTCGCTAGAAAAAAAATAATAGTCAAAGCTCATTTTAAAGATAGTGTTTTTGAAAAATATAATTTTACTCAAATAATAAGAAAAAATACAAAATTCCATTACGGCTATCTTAACCTAAAATAAAAACCAAAAATCAAGCATTAAAGCTTAATTTTTGGTTTTTCATTTTTCATTTCTTTTACTGCTAAATAACCGTCAAAGCCTGTAATTTCTTTAAAATCACGATACAATGAATTTTCTTCAGATTTTGCACGAACTACACTTTTAAATTCTTTATATGTAGATTTAAACTCTGTAAGTTCCACACCTGACAAATAACATTCTTCAATTAAGTCTAAAAACTTAATAATTGTCGTTATTTCCTCAGTATTATATAGCGTATAATCTATCGGATAATTAAACTCCATATCCTTACCTACTCAAAAGTATATCCGACACCACGAACAGTTCTAAGATTTTTGTCATAACCTATTTTTCGTAGTTCTTTTCTTAATCCTGAGATGTAAACCTCAATCGCATTAATAGTTGTTTCTGAATCAACACCCCATACACGATCGAAAATTTCTTCTTTCTCTAATACAATATTATTATTTATCACAAAGAAAGATAATAATTCAAGATATTTTCCTTTAATAGATTCCAACGTTCCACCATTAGATGATACTAATTCATTTTTAAGATCTAACACTAAATCTTTGTATGTAATTTCATTTTCACCTTTTAAGTTACTTTCACGTTGAAGTAAGTTAGACATAGTTGTTAGTAAAAGAGAAGTATCCGCTACACGTGGTAGATATTCCGTTACTCTATGCTTCATAACTCTTGCCTTTTCTTCAGTTGATTCAGCTATAGTGATTACAATTACTGGTATTTTCAGTTCTTTTTCTTCACGAATATAATCTAATAGATCTATCCCACCCATTCCAGGTAAGATACTATCCGTTATGACAAAATCATATACATTTTCATCAATATATTTTCGTCCATCTAGCCCATTATAACAAACATCCGCATCGAATTTTTCTGCGATTGCTGCTTTTAACGATGAAGCTAATAATTTATCATCTTCTACAATAAGCGCTTTAAGCATCAAAAACTCCTCCTTTTATTTCTTAACTTTTGTTTCTCTAAATAAATATTTTATAACTTTTCTAAAAAAAATACAACTAAAAACCACTATACTTTTCACTATTTTTTCATAATAAGAAAATACATAATACTAGATATCATTATCCCTACTAAAGCACCACTACTGTCTATTAGTACATCTATGATATTACCATCTCTTCCAGCTACAAAAGTCTGATGAAATTCATCACTAGAAGCGTATACAACAGAAAATACAAGGCTCGTTATTGCTGTTTTTCTATAATCTTTAAACTCGCTACTTTTCACAAATAAATTTGATAAATAAGAAAATGAAAAAAATCCTAAAATCATATATTCACTAAAGTGACCTAATTTTCTTATGATTAAATCATTTGATATCTTCGAAGATTCCTCACCAACTTGATTGGAAAATAAAAATATCGCAACACAAACTAAAATCAACATTATTAATGAAAAGTATTTCTTATATAAAAGTCTAATAAAAATTTCTCCTTAGTATTTAATTTAATATTTTTTTCCTACTTTATATCATATCACATTCCCTATCTTAATGATAACATTTGTAAGTAAAATAAGCAAAAAATTACTCTAGATTTTTTTATAATCATCTAAAAAACATAATATTTTCATTAGATTACAGATATAGTAAAAGTTATCTTCATTTATTATAAATTTAAATTTAATTCCATATATACACAAAATTATTATTTAGATATATTTTTCACCAAAAATTTCATATTATATGATATAATTAAAGAAAACGAATTCAAAACATGGAGGTTTATTATGCCACGTATAGTTGCTAGAGGATTTAAAAAAGAAGATTTAAAAAAAGTTAGTGCGGAACTTTTCGATACAATTGCAGAAATAATCGAAAGACCAAGAGAAGCATTTACATTAGATTTAATCGAGAGTGTTGCTATTCTTGATGGAGAAGAAATCAGTAGAGCAAATCTTGAAATTGGTTGGGTTCATCGCCCTGTTGAAGTTTGTGAGAAAGTTGCTAATGCTGTAAATGAACTTTTCAAACCATTAGGATATGAAACTGTAATGATTTCATTTAAAGATATCGATTTAGCATACGAATTTGTATTCAAAAAATAATTATTAAAAAAAGAGTGATTCGAAAATCAGAATTCAGTAGAATCTGATTTTACGAATCACTCCGTTTTTTTATCCTTTTACCTGTGTCTCATACATCTTTTTATAACTACCATTTAAAGATAATAGTTGTTCATGAGTTCCATTTTCTATAACTTTCCCTTTTTTTAGAACATAAATCATATCTGCATTTTTTATCGTAGATAACCTATGAGCTATTATAAGGGTTGTTCTTCCTTGTTTCAATTCTTCTATAGCTCGACTTACATTTTTTTCTGTTTCACTATCTATATTAGCCGTTGATTCATCTAAAATTAAGATTTTTGGATCTTTAGCTAATGCTCTCGCTAGACAGATAAGTTGTTTTTCTCCTGTAGAAAAGTTACTACCACCCACTTCTACTTTTGAATCAAGAGAACGATTTTCTAAAATAAAATCTCCTCCAACTCTTGATAAAGCTTCTCTAGCAATTTTTTCATCGTTAGAAGTCGTAATATTTTCAAGTAAAGTACCTTCAAATAAAAATGAATCTTGAAGCACTATCGCTGTTTTTTCTCTTAGATACTCCTTACTATAATCATTTATGTTTCTACCGTTGATTAGAACATTACCTTTAGTAGCACTATAGAATTTCACTATTAGATTCATTATAGTACTCTTACCGCTTCCTGTATGACCAACAAAGGCTACAGTTTGATTTTCTTTTATCTCTAGATTCAAATCACGAAGTACATAAAAATCATCTTTATAAGAAAAATACACATCTTCGAATTTAATATTTCCTCGGAAATCATCCTCAGTAATATCGTTATGATTGTCTTCCTCAACTTCTAACTTTAGTATTTCCTGAATATTTATAGCTGCACCTTGCGCTCTGATATAATTAGAAATCCCCATTGTAAAGTCTGCAATTCTATAAATTATATCGGTAGTATAATTTATAAATAAATATACCATTCCCAATGTAATGCCATAAACATTATTAAAGTGTGAATACGAATAGTAATAAACAATACCTATGAAAATCACTATTCTAAATACTCCAGTTATATTATGAAGTAACAGACTATCTACTAGATTTAGTTTTCTCCAATATTTATAACGTTCTTCATTATGCTTATTCCAGTCTTCAATACTCTCTTTTTCTTTATTAAAAGATTTGATGATTTCTAAATTTTGATAATTCTCATTTATAATCCCATTACTTTGAGAAAATTTACGTCTGTATCCCTTAATACTATCTATAGATAACTTGTTGTAAATTTTTAATACTATAAACATTACCGGGAATAACGACAACATAAATAATCCAAAACGTACATCAACATAAAATAATACAATATAAGAAAAAATAATCTTAAGTACGATTATTAATATCTGCACAAATGTCGAAACGAAAAATGTTCTAATTTGGTTAACATCACTCGTTATTCTAGATACTACAGAACCAGCTGGCATATTATCGAAATACTTAATCGGTAGACTTTGAATATGATCGTATACCTGCATCTGAATTCTAACGTAAACCTCATTAGCACCTTTTACTAAGTAAATATTTCTAATATAGTTAGATATTCCTGAACATAGTAATATAAGTCCATACCCTGCTATTACTACCAATGATTTTAAAATTATCTGACGTGTCAAATCTCCAGTTATACCATCAAAAACTTTCGACAACACGTACACACCAGCAACACCTAACCCAACATTTAATAGTGAAAAGACAAAACCTATTATATAAGATCTTTTTGCTTTTTTCATATAAGGAAGAAATTGAAATAACGGATTTTTATTCTTCATCATCTTCTACCTCCTTATTTTGATAATCATCTAGTTGCTTGTACCAACTGCAACATTCCAATAGTTCTTCATGCGTACCTGAATTTAATATTTTCCCGTTATCTAATACAACTATCTTGTCTGCATGTCTCACCGCTGAAATTCTATGAGCTACGATGATATTTGTCTTACCTTCTCGAGTTTTCTTAATATTTTCAATGATAGTTTTTTCTGTATTAGAGTCTACTGCACTTAGACTGTCATCAAGTATTAGGATTTCAGGATTAGATAACAACGCTCTAGCTATACCAAGTCGTTGTTTCTGTCCACCTGAAAGTGACAACCCATTCTCACCAACTAACGTATCAATACCATCTTTAAATCTACTAATATCCTTTTTAATATCAGCTTGTTCCAACACTTCGTCTAATCTATCCTCTAAATCATATCTATAAAACAACACATTTTCTTTTATAGATTTTGAGAACAACTGATATTCTTGTGGTGCGTAGCCTATTTTTTCTCTAACAGAATAATCATAATATCGTTCCATCCCCTTGCCATCAAGAAGAAGCGTATTTTCTTCTATTGGATATAATCGAAGCAATTGCTTGATAAATGTCGTTTTCCCACTACCAGTCTTTCCTACTACTCCTATAGTTTCACCTTTATTAATTATAAAATTAATATCTTCTAATACATGATTATTATCCTCATAACTAAAATTAAAATCTTTAAATTCAATACTACTATTAAACTCAAAATTACTTTCAGCTAGGTCATTATTAACATCCGCTTTTCTATCAGATATTTCTAATACCCTTTTTGTAGCTTGACGAACTTCTATAATCATAATAACTAACTCCGATAAAGCAATGTATGGCCACTGAATCATACCTATAACTACACAGACAGATATTAACTCCCCTAATGTCATCATCCCTAAGTTAATAAAGTAAAATCCACAAGCTACAGCTATAATATAACTCGTCGCTAAAGACACAGTGTTAAGTGGTTGATACACAAGAGTTTTTTTCATGTATTCTTCGTTGCTTTTAGCATAACTTCTAAGTTTTCCTACAAAACTATCTCGAACTTTATCCAACAGACTATAGGCTCTTATTACTCGAATACCTTTAACATTTTCTAATGTCTCTTCTGTAATTTCATCCATAGTTTTCGCCATCTTGTTATAATATTTTTCTTGTACTTTTCGTCTGCTAACTAAATAAATAGTTTGTATGACTAGTGGCACGTGAATTAGCAATAAATATATAAAATTCGATTTATTAAATATAAGTATACTTATAAATAAATTGTAAATTATTCCATCAAAAATCAACAGAATACCGTATCCAAAAAGTGGAGCAATATAATTTGTAATATCATTAGTAGATCTACTTATTACCTCACCTATACTAAACTTGTTAAAAAACACAGGTGTATGCCCATAAATATCATGTTGGATATCATACGTCATATCTTTAATAATCTTATCATAACCTATAAACGTGTAATATTCTTTAAAGAAATAAACTATATATAATGCGATCCCAGCTAAGATTATTCTAAGAATTTCATTAACTACACCATTAAAATCAATATTACCACTCGCTATACCATCAACAATATAACTCAATCTATCAGTTGGATATAACGTAAAATAATAAGATGCTATTGAAACTACCAATGCAATTATTATACGTTTTTTATCTCTATATATAAGACGAGCTATCTTATTTAATATTTGTTTATTATTTATCGTTGCGTTCACTTATTCACCCTCTTCCTTCTAGAATTAAATTATATTTTAATAATTATAACACATTTATCTTTTAAGGTTTAATGAAAAACAAGTAGAATTTAAGGTCTTTTAAAATCTACTTGCTTTATCTTACTTAGTATTTTCTTTTTTAAATTGTTCGATAGCCTCTTTTGCAAGCTTATCCACTACTTCATTCAACTCAATTCCGGTATGAGCTTTTACCTTCACAAAATTAACTTTTACCGCTGACTTCACCTTATTATAAAATTTTACATAATCTTGAGTATAAGGAAGATTTGCTTTCCAATCTCCAACAGCCCATGCTTCTATCCCTTGATAGTCATAAAACAATGTAATTTCTTTAATCTTCTTATCTACAGCATACCACATAACAAATTTAGCTGCTTCCAATTCTCCAGCAACATTATGTAATTGTGCATAATCTTCACGATTTCCAGCATGTTTATATTCATATTTTTCATCGCCATCTACTATAACTACACCTGAACCATATATGCCACTAACTCTGTCAAAACTACCATCGATATAAGCATACACACCATCAACTTCTTCAATATTTTTAATTTTTTCTTCATTTCTTTCTAGGAAAGCTTCGGCTTCTGATAATGTTTTAAAACTTTTATAAACCGCACCTTTAAATCCAGTCACCTGCTCTTTACATTCATCCCAAGTTGAGAATATACCTGTCTTTTTACCTTTTTTTACTGCATAAAATTTCGCCATCTTGCTCTCCTTATAAAAATATTTCCTTTTAAATTATACTATATGAAAAATATTAAGTAAATTTTTAAAAAGAAAATTTAAAATAAAGTAAGAAAAATTATTTTTTTAGTTTAGATACATTTTTTAAACAAGAAAAATCATAAACAAGCCTATACAAATATTATCTTAACTTTCTTCACAAATAATAAAAAAGCTAAATTTAAAATATTATTTTAAATTAGTAAGTATAATTTTTATTAATTCAAGAAATTTTATTTTATTTTTTTATATAAAAGATAGTGATAATCTATTTCAATTGAAACGTTTTTATGTTATAGTATAGGTGTCCATTATTTTGAAAGGTTGTTTTAATAGTATTTATGTAAATAGACTAAGGAATTTAATTCATCTTTAATCAACCTTGAAAAATTAATATTAGAATAAATTATTATATTATATGTAAAAGGAGAAATTCCATGAAAACAAATAAATTATTAAAATCAAGTATGAGTGTTGCATTGGCACTTACTATATCATCTATCACAGCTCAAGCTTGGCCAACAAATAGCAATATAGCAAAAGCTGATTTCGGGGATAAAGCCGCTACTGAACAAACTAAGGCTGAACTAAATGAAATAATAAATAAAATCTTTAACGATCAGTCTATCACAAATAGATACTTGGGAACTACTTTTTTCCACAAAACTTCTAACTTCCCTTATTACCACGTAACATTTGAAAATCATCAAGTTCCTGATGATGTTATTGACACTACCCCTTGGTATAACATGTGGAGCGAAGCTGCTGCAGCAAAAGCAAAACTTGATGCTAATTCATATACAGAAAAAACTGCACAAAATGCAATAAACACTTTGAAATACTATATTCAACTATACAATTTCGATGTAAATCACGACTTAAAAGATGACGGGTTTTATACTACTACCGACTTCAAAACACCAACAATGGTAACTGTTTCTAGCGATGGACAACAAGATTTCTACAAAAAAGTAACTGACAATAAAGAAGAAATTAAAAATCTATTTAAAGAATCTTTAGTTGGTATTTACAAACAAGGGCAAGATATTGAAATTAATCTTGTTGCTAACCCTGATAAAGTTAGTAAAATTACAAGCTTTGTCGTCAATAAAGTATCTGGTTTAGATACAAACGTTAAACTAGGTCCTTCTGCTGAAGATCAACATATCGTAGCCTTTAGTGTTCCTGGTGAATTAAAAGCTGAACAATTGGTTGTTTCAAATATGACTTACATTGATAAAAATGGTATTAAACAACAAACAGGTCCATTTGCTTTAGATATTAACTACTCAGCTGCTAAGAAAAGTAATGAAGCTATCCCTAAATATAGAGAGAAACTAAATGAAAAAATTCAAAATTGGATTGATCGTGGTAATAAGGTTAATGAATGGTTACTAACAAAAGAGAATACTTCAGATACAGCTGCAGACTTCTCACAAAGAGCTAAAATTAGCGAAGCTGTAACAAAATTACAAGAATTGAAACGTTCAGATAGTGCTAACTACGATAAACTTTATGAAATTTCTACACCAATTCATGAAATGGAAGACATTGCAACATTAAGAGAAGTACTAGATATTAAAGTAGCAAAACTGTTAGAATACTTCGATCTTTACAACGAGAAAACATACACTAAAGAAAGTATTGAAAAATACAAAAATTACATTAAAAGTGTTCCTTCATTGAAAAATACAAGAAACATAAAAGAACTAGTTCAGTTAATTAAAGACTTCGATAACGCGAACTTCACATACTTAAGATACAATACTACAGAACTAAAAAGAATAATCGATATCGCTGACAGAAAAATCAGAAGTGAATACGAACCTGTGTCTCTTGAAAAATTTGATCAAGCTTTAAATCACGCTAAAGACTGGATTAACCAAACAAACAGTTATAATCCTCAAATTAATGAGACATCAGACCTTGTTAAACAATTAACTGAAGCTATCAACAATCTTACTACAAAAGATGGTCGAAAAGGAGAACCAGTTCCTCCAGCACCTGTCGAAAATACTACAGCACCAGTTGCACCATATAACGTAACAGCTAAATTCGTAGAACGAGGTAGCGATAAACCTATTAAAGCAAAATACAGTCGCGATTTAACAGAACTTATAAAAAATGTAGAAGTTCACGAATTAGGAAATGGTAAAAACGAAGTAATACTAACATTAGAACCGAAAATCACGGGAGGAGCTATCGACTTCGCTCTAGCAGATACTTTCAAATACAACAGTCTAGGAAATACAGATGCCAATGCTGAAGTAATAGAAACAAAAAATATCGGCGGGCGTGATTACCCTACTAAATTAAAACTTATAGTTGATGCTACTAAGAAAAATATTGAAATAGCTCTCTTAGGAAACTTTAATTTTAAAGACTCATTTTATTTCGGAAACAATGGAATTGAAAACTTTACAAAACCAACAGACTTATATATCGATTACTCTACAAAACTAGAAGCTAAAAAAGAATCACCTCTGAAAGCTTCGTTAAGAGATAAAATTAATTACTATACAAGTAATTCAGTACAAGATAACTACAAAGATTTAAAACCAGAATTCAAAACTTCATTCAATCAATTAATTACTAAGGCTCAACAACTTTTAAATAACGATTCACTAACTAAAGATGAAGTAGATAATATTATAAATAAACTATTAGATGAAACAACTAAATTAGATTCATTAGCTAACCTTTATAAATCACTTCAAAATGCAAAAAATCAGTACGAAAATGATTGGAAGAACAATTCACACTTTACTAGTGAAAGTAAAGCGTTAGTTAAAGAAAAATTAGATGCGGTTGAAAGTAAAATTAACTCTCTAGATCCAGTCGATATAGAAGGTAAAAAAGAAACTTACTCAAATGAGTTCGACAAAGAAGGAACTGTAACAGTATATAAAAAACTAGATGAACTAACAGGAGAAGTTCAACATCTTGGAGACTATCTTCGCATCAATACTGAAGAACTTTCAGGAGAAATTAAAAAAGCTGAAGAAGCTTACAACAATTTCAATAAAATTACTCAATCAAAACTTAAACTTAGACAATTAATAGATGAAGCAAAAGCATATGTTGAACATGCTAAACTAACACCTGATTCAAATGACACTGATGATCAAGTAAATACTGATTTGACAGATTACTACAAAGAACAATTCAAATTTGCTATAGAAGACTTAAACGGTTCTCAAAGTTCTGAAACAGAACAAGTTTCAGCTAAAGAGCAACTTAAGAATAAAATAGCTGAAGTTGAGTTAATAAAACAAGGTAAAAAAGAACCAGCAGCCTATGTTACTTTAACTAATGAGCTATCAAAAGCTAAAGAATTATTAAATAATGAGTCTTCTACTGAAGAAGCATTACTAGCTGAATTAAATAAACTTAACAATGCTGTAAATGCATTTAATAATTCTGCTGATTCAACTCAAAATAAACCAAGTAATCCATCGGAATCTCCTTCTACAGATTCTAATAATAAAGTTCAATTAGATGGATCATTATTAAAACAAGATTTAACTAGCCCTTCTATGGCTAATGGAATAATTAAAAACGTATATCTAGTAACTGAAAACGGGAAAAATTATTTAGAATTAGATCTTGTCCCTATGAATAATGGAACAACTAATGTTGCCGTTATGAGTAAACTTACATACTTCGATGGCGATACTGAAAAAGATGTCCAAGTTCTAAAAGAAGATACTGCCGATGTTACTTACAATAATGTAACTAATTCTTATAAATATCCTTCAAAAATTAGAATACCTATCGAAGGAAAACCATCTACAATAAAACTTAACACTTTTGCAAGCAGTACATTATTCGGTACTGACAAACATGAAAATATAGCTGTATTATCTGTAAAATATCCTAAAGAAAATGCTGTTATCACTGCAGATAAAAAACAACTAAACGCACTATTCGAAGCGACTACAAGTAAATACTATGATAGTTGGAATAATGTATTTAAAAATGCAAATGTGAGCCAAGATATGGCAGTAATTAAAAACTTCGGTAACAAAATCAACGCTGCACAAAATGTATTGAAAAATAATATTGCCAGCACAGAAGAAATCTCTACTGCATTTACTGAACTATCAGATTTAAAAAATCAATATGATTTACTTATTCAATTAAGAACTTCAAACGCTGAAGCTGTAGCAAACTTCAATTCTGATAAAGATAGTAAAAACTATAGTGAAGAAAGCATCAATGCTGTAGATAACTATCTTCAAGGAAAAATAGATAAACTAGAAGACTTAGTGCACAACAACCCTAAATCTAATGAAATCTTGAAATTATTTAACGATGTTCAAACATACTATAACCTTCTTAGATATGATACTTCAAAACTAGACACAGCTGTTAAATCAGCTCAAGACAAACTAGCTGCAAGTAACTATTCAGATGAGTCAAAAAATAACTTAACTACAGCTATTACTAAAGCAACTGAATTCATAAACAAAGCTAAAGAAACTAGAAATCTAGAAGACACTCGTTCTAGTTTATTAAAAGAAATCGAAGATGCAGTAAACGGATTAAAAGAAGCACCTGCTCCTGAAGTAAATAAACCAAGTGACAACACTAATGCATCTAATAATGAAGCTAACAAACCTAACGATAAGGTTGATACTCCTAATAATAGCGAAGTTAATAAACCTAACGACAAAGTTGACACTCCAACTAACAGCGAAGTTAACAAACCTAACGATAAGGTTGATACTCCTAATAATAGCGAAGTTAATAAACCTAACGACAAAGTTGACACTCCAACTAACAGCGAAGTTAACAAACCTAACGACAAAGTTGACACTCCAACTAACAGCGAAGTTAACAAACCTAACGATAAGGTTGATACTCCTAATAATAGCGAAGCTAATAAACCTAACGACAAAGTCGACACTCCAACTAACAGCGAAGTTAACAAACCTAACGACAAAGTCGACACTCCAGCTAATAGTGATGTCAACAAACCTAATGACAAGGTCGACACTCCTAGCGATAACAAACCAACTGAAAATGATAACGATGAAGTTGCTAAAAAACTTGCTACTGAAAGAGCAAACCTTCTATTACCTTTAGAAACAGCTAAAATCTTAGTTAATGATGACAAAGATAAAGAAGGAGTCAATAAAGAAGCATACGCTAAATTAAAAGAAGCAACTGAAAAAGCTCAAAAAGTGTATGATGAAGAAAAATCTATCGATAAAATTTTAGAAGGAAGATCTAGCATAGATAAAGCATTAGAAGAGTATACTAAACATAAAAATGATAAAGAAACTGTCCCAGGAAATAACAAACCTGAAGATAAACCTACTCTAGAGAATAAACCTAATAATAATTCAAGCAATAATGGAACTGTAGACAATACAAAACCAAGTGACAATTCTAATAGTAGCACTGCTAATGATAATGAAAATAACTCTTCAAATAATACTAATAACAGTTCTACTGAAGTAAAACCTGGAAATAACGAAAACACAGGAAGTAACAAACCTGAAAACAAACCTACTCCAGATAATAAACCTAATAATAATTCAGACACTAATGGAACTGTAGATAATACAAAACCAAGTGATAATTCTAATAGTAGCACTGCTAATGATAATGCAAATAACTCTTCAAATAATACTAATAACAGTTCTACTGAAGTAAAACCTGGAAATAATGATAACATAGGAAATAATAAACCTGTGGATAAACCTACTCCAGATAATAAACCTAATAATAATTCAAATGCAGGAAACACTAACACAAACAACAACGAGACTCCATCTGAAGATATAATAAACAATATATTCTCAAATGATGCTTCAGGAGTTAAAGTTACTTTAACTGATAAAACGACAGCAGCAAAACTTTCTGCAACTACTGTAGAAGATAAAGCTTTAGCAAATTCAGTTCTAGAAAAATTAAACTTACCTGCAGACAATCAAATCAGAATATTAGATTTAAAACTTCTAGACAAAAATAATAAGGTTGTTAATTCAAATGCAAAACGTACAGTGGCCATTGTCTTAAAAGAAGATGAAAAAGATGTAGCCGTTTATCACATAAAAGAAAACGGAGAGCTAGAGCTTATGAAATCAAAAATAAAAGACGGAAAAGTAACATTTGAAATAGATCACTTCAGTAAATTCGCAATAGTTTCTAATAATCCTAAACAAAATAATGGAAACAGCGGTAATACTTCAATTAACAATAATACGTCTAACAGCGCTAATAATCATGATGCAACTCACAATGATTCTAATGGTGATAATAGCTCTAATATTGCACAAAATGATTCTAACGTTGATAATACTCCTACTTTAGGACATAACGACTCAAATAACAAACAAACTTCTCCTAAAGTGCAAAATAACCAACCTACTCAAATTGCACCATTAAATAGTAGTGTATTATCAAGTATCAAAAATTCAAAATCAGGAAAACATTTAGCTAAAACTGGACTATCAAATAATAATTTAGCTTCATTAGCTGCTATCGGACTAGTATTAAGCGGTGCACTAATATTTGGAAGAAGAAAAAATAGAAAATAATATTATTTCTAAACAATATTTATTAAATTGATTGTAAGAGAGGCAATTTTGAAACATACTTCTAAATTGCCCTCTTTTAAATTTCCTATAATTTATGTAAATCATTATTAGTTTCAAAATGAAAATATAGAAAAGTTTTGAAAATATCCTATCAGAAATAAACTCCTATTTATTGAATTTTTATCAGTTTTGTTGTAAAATTGAATTGCTTATGAAAAAAATATTACAGAATTTTTTTTATTTTATTAATGAAAACTTAGGAGACACTATGATGAGTAAATATCATTTTATAGGTATAAAAGGTTCCGGAATGAGCTCTCTTGCACAAATCGCTTATGATATGGGTAATGAAGTGCAAGGTTCAGACGAGGAAACATACTTTTTTACACAAGAAAAATTAGAACAAAGAAACATCCCAATGTACTACTATGGGGCTGAAAACATTAAAGAAGGATATGAAGTAATTCTAGGAAATGCTTTCGACGAAACACATGTCGAATATAGAAGAGCTAAAGAATTAGGTTTAACTACTTATACTTATTCTCAATTCCTTGGTAAACTTCTTTCTGAAATACCTTCAATCGCAGTAACAGGAGCTCATGGTAAAACTACTACAACTACTATGATAAGTAATATTTTTAAACACAGTCACGTTACTTCATACTTAATCGGAGATGGAACTGGACACGGTGAGAAAAATTCAGAGTATATGATAGCTGAAGCATGTGAGTACTACAGACACTTCTTAGCATATTATCCTGATTATGCTGTTGTAACAAATATTGACTTTGATCACCCAGATTACTTTAATGATGAACACGATATGTTTGACGCATTCCAAAGCTTTGTAAATCAGGTTAAAAATACAGTTGTTATTTGTGGTGATGATCGCTTAGCTTCGCAACTTAAACCTGTAAATGCAAAAACTGTAAAATATGGATTCAACGATGGAAATGACTATCAAATAAAAAATGTCCAAACTACATCAGAACATAGTAAATTTGACATTTACAAAAACTCTGAACTACTTGGAACATTTACTATGGCCGTATTTGGATTACATGATATTTCTAATGCAACATCAGCTATTGCTTTAGCTGACCTAAATGGAATTAGTGTAGAAAAAATTCAAGAATCTCTTAGCCAGTATAAACCTGCAGAAAGACGATTTAGTGAACACAAAATTGGAAATAGTGTAGTTGTAGATGATTATGCTCACCATCCTAGTGAAATTAAAGCTACAATAAATAGTGCACGTAGAAAATATGCTGATAAAGAAGTTATTGCCATTTTCCAACCTCATACATATACACGTACAGCCAAATTCCTAAACGAATTTGCTGAAAGCTTAGAAACAGCGGATAAAGTATTCCTTTGCCCAATCTTTGCCTCAGTACGTGAAAAAGAAAAAATCGTAGGTATTGAAGACTTACAAAAAGTAACTAAAGGTTCTCAAATTATAAATAGCGAAGAAGATTTCGATAAATTAAACTTCGATAATAGTGTATTCCTATTTATGGGAGCAGGAAATATCAATAAACTTTGTCACAAATTTATAGAACAAAAATCAAAATAATTAGTTGTATTTATAATAAACTTAAAATATAATTGATTATAACAAACCAAGGAGGAAAACTTTATGTTAGATATAAACTGGTTAATTTTAGCATACGCTGGAATCTTTTTAGCAGGTGTCGGTGTTTTAATCCTATGTATAAGTACCGCTATTACACTTAAAACTGTTAGAAAATCTGTAGTTGTTGCTACTGAATGTGTAGAAGATGTTACGAACATCGCAGAAGACGCTCTTGCTCTTGCTAAAGATTTAAATGAAACAGTTAAAAAAGTTGAAGGTAACTTAGAGCCGATTATGGCAGAAACTAATATTTTATTACAAAACACAAATATCCTAGCTGAAGATTTACAAGTTAAATCTGAAAAATTAGATCCACTATTCAACTCAGCAGAAGGATTAGCATCATCTATCAATGGATTACAATCATCTGTTGATAATATGAAATCTAATGTTACTGGATTCAAAAAAAATACTGATCAAAAAATAGAAAATCTTTCTGAAAAAGTAGAAGAAAACAAAGCTAAAGCTTCTAATCTACTTAATAAATTCTTAAAGAAAGATAAAGTTGAAGAAGAAAAATAATATTTTAATTGGAGGTAACTCGATAAAATCTTGTTTCTTAAGAAATCACGATTTTTGAGTCACTCCCAATTAATAAAAAGATTATAGGAGCAACACAAAATCATTAATTTGCGTTGCTCCTCCTTTGTTACTAACCAGCTCTTATCTATTATCTCTTAATTTTATATTTATCTCACTTATACTATTTTTAACACTAAAATATCTAACTATTCCTATTAAAATATAAGCCACAGTAGCTGTAATCAGCATTAAAATTAAAGTAGTAAAGCTACTAAACCATTTCAAATAATAACCCGCTAACACAAGTGGTAACATAATAAGAAAATAATGAGATACAAATACTATTACTATATTATCATTTAACTTACTTTGAAATACTTTACCAGCTAATCCTTGTAATATACCTAAAATAGCGTATACTAAGGTTTGAATTAATACTGCCGTATTTAGATTATCAAAACTCTGAATATACAATGGCATACCAGGATAAAACTGACCATACAAAATACCAAATATTAGATTAATAACGTTTCCTACTCCTACCCCTAACAACATAAATATTATAATTTTTTGAAATAATTTCATTTTAATACCTCCTATAATCCTAATTTCATCTTAAATTCTTTTAACATCCTACGTGATACATAACTTATATCCGAATTTTTATAATTTATAACTATTGTTCCTCTCAATCCTAAATCTAAGCTATGAATATATTTAACATTAGCTATTTCACTTTGAGATATTTTTATAAAATCCTTAGTTAATGTACTCTGCATTTCATATAATTTTTTTCTAACAATAAATCTACCTTCAACTGTAACTACATATACTTTTCTATCTTCAACATATACCCTTATAATATCCTCCGTATTTAATAAACGTACTTTCCCATCTAAAACTCCTATAAAGTAATCTTCCTTATTTTCTATATAATTCACTAAATTTTGAATCTCATCATTCACTTTATTTGTTGATATAGTAACTATTATTTCTTCAAATTTCTTATCTATATTTAATTCTACTTTCACATTTTCACCTCCTTTCATATATTTAATTCAACTTTCATATCTTTAGCTCCTTTCATAATTATATTTTATATAATAAATATTTAAAAATCTATAGATAATGCATATTCGGTTAGTTATCTTGTTTATTCGGTAAATTAGATACTAATTACAAATACAATATATTTTACTTAACAATTACATATATTGTTTTTAAAAAAATATAAATAATTTATAAAAAATATATTTAAATAATATGACAATTAAGATTAAAATACGTTAACTTAAACTTTTTTAAATTTTTTCTCATTTTTTTAACTTTATACTTGATTTTATTTCAATTTTGATATATCATACAGGGGTATTTAAAATTTTATAGAAGGAGAATTATTTTTATGTTAAACGAATTTAAAAAATTTGCATTTAAAGGTAACGTATTAGACCTAGCTATCGGGGTTATCATGGGGGCTGCTTTTGGTAAAATCGTTAGTTCATTAGTAACTGACATTATGATGCCACTTATCGCTCTTGTATTCCCAGCTAAGCCAGATTTCACAAACTTAGCATGGGAAGGTATTAAATACGGTAACTTCATCCAAATCACTATCGACTTCTTAATTACAGCAATCGCAATCTTCTTATTCGTTAAAGCAATCAACACAGCTAAAGATAAAATGTCTAAAGAAGAAGCTGCAGAAGAAACACCAGAAGTTGATGCTAAAGAAGAACTTCTTAAAGAAATCCGTGATTTATTAAAAAAATAATAAATTAAAATTTTAAGATCTGACAATGTCAGATCTTTTTAATATACATAAGAATCCCTTGGAAAATTAATTCCAAGGGATTTTTTATTTATACTTGTATCAAGGATTTATAGTGATATTGAAACCTAACTTACTCTTCTTCCTTTTTACGGCGTTTCATAGCAACAAACAACCCTACGATCGCTAATCCTAATCCAGCTAATTCAGTGCTACTATCAGTTTCTCCAGTATTAGCTAAACGCTTAGATGTTTTTTCTATTCTACTAGATTTTTCTAAATTTACTCTTTTAGTAACTGTCGGTGTAAGTATTTCTTCAATATTATGAACCTTACCAAATCCGTTGTTAGGGCGTTTTCTAAAGATATGTATAACAATATCTCCAGATTTATTTACTTCAGTTCTTACAAATTCATAACCTTCTATGTCTCCATGTTCAAATGCTTCATTTACTTCTCCTAATACTTTAGGATATTTAGCATCTGTTGGTTTCAATTCATTACCATTTTCATCTATCCATTTAGTAATAATAAGTTTATTTTTTTGTACCTCTGGTTGAATTTCTGGATCTCCATTCACTCCTCCGTTGAATTCTGGTAACATTGGTTGTTCCTCTGGGGCCCCATTTACTCCTCCGTTGAATTCTGGTAACGCTGGTTGTTCCTCTGGATCACCGTTTACTCCTCCACTGAATTCTGGTAACGTTGGTTGGGCTTCTGGATCTCCATTCACTCCTCCGTTAAATTCTGGTAAAGCTGGCTGAACTTCTGGATCTCCGTTTACTCCTCCACTGAATTCTGGTAACGTTGGTTGGGCTTCTGGATCTCCATTCACTCCTCCGTTAAATTCTGGTAAAGCTGGCTGAACTTCTGGATCTCCGTTTACTCCTCCGTTGAATTCTGGTAACGTTGGTTGTTCCTCTGGATCACCATTTACTCCTCCGTTGAATTCTGGTAACATTGGTTGTCCCTCTGGGTCCCCATTTACTCCTCCGTTAAACTCTGGTAACGTTGGTTGGACTTCTGGATCTCCTTTTTCTGTTTGTTTATTAACTGTAATTGTTACATCTACATCATCCGTACTATTATCTGGATACGTTATTGTTATTTTCGCAGAAACACTTCCTGGAGTATCAGTATTAGGAACTATTCCATTTTTCCATTCTACTCTTGTTCCCTCTGGCAACTCGTTCACATTCTCTATACTCTCGTTTGCATTCGGAATATCTCCATTTGTAATAGTTTGTGGTTTTGGTTGTGGATTATAATCGTCTTTTTGTGGCGTTACTTCTACCGTTACCGTAACTTCTTCCGTACTGTTGTCTGGGTATGTGATTAATACTTTTCCTGGTTTGCTTCCTGGTGTTGTATTCGTATCTGGTTTTTCTACCCATGTGTACGTTGTTCCACTTGGTAAGCCCTCTGTGTTGATACTTCCTTCTGCACTTGGGTCACTTCCATGTTTTGCGGTTTGTCCTGGCTGTTTCGCAGTTGGGTTAAACGTATCTTTTTGTTCTTTTACCGTAATTGGGACTGTCACTTCATCTACTGTTCCGTCTGGGTACGTTACTAACACTACTGTCGGATGACTTCCTGGTGTACTTACATCTGGATTTGTTTTCCATGTGATTGTAGTTCCGCTTGGTAAACCTGTTTTGTCTACACTGGCTTCTGCGTTTGGTACTGTACCGTTATCCGCTGTTTGCGGTTCTGGTTGTGGATTGTAATCGTCTTTTTGTGGTGTTACTTCTACCGTTACTGTCACTTCTTCTGTACTGTTGTCTGGGTATGTGATTAATACTTTTCCTGGTTTGTTTCCTGGTGTTGTACTTGTATCTGGTTTTTCTACCCATGT